>NZ_JBMLTR010000218.1:0-177959 GCF_049239865.1 Aquidulcibacter sp. | reverse complement strand
ACTCCGCCTCATACTACAACTCTTACTCCAAATATTATTCACAGTAACAACAGGCCTTCGTCGATACTTTGCTGTCTTGAGTTTTGTGGCGCATGGTGCCTTGGCGGCGGTTTCTGAGTAAAAACCTCGACGATGCCCAGTCTCGCTGTGAACTCAGCATAGGCGTTCGATCCGAGATCTGTCGAGGGAAGTAATTCTCAAGAGCAACGTTAGTGGACAGAGTGTTTTGTGGGTAGGGTCGTGGCAGTTCTAGGTGAAGCAGAAGGTCACTTAAAAGGGGTATTTTGTTGAAACACACGTAAAACTGCGAATTTATAGAATTCAGTAGTTTATTGCCCGCAATTTTCTAGTTCAGGCCTTTCAATGCGATGATCGTGAATGTAAAGAGTATGTTCAATGGTAAATTTGCGTTTAGCTTTAGAGCGCTAGTAAGCCAAATATGTTTTGATGACACCTTAAGAGCTTCGTTCCTATGTGCGGCATAAATGGCATCTTTGCCTATAATCATTCTGCTTCCGCGCCGTCTGAAGCAGAACTGATTGCCACACGTGATCATATGTTTCGCCGCGGCCCTGATGGTGTCGGGGTTTGGTGGAGTGAAGACCGTCGCATCGGCTTTGGCCATCGCAGGCTGTCGATCCAAGACCTCTCCGAGCGGGCCAACCAGCCCATGAGTGACGGAACAGGTCGCTATACCATTGTTTTTAATGGTGAAATTTACAATTATCCAGAGCTGCGACGCGATCTTGAATCCAAAGGGTATGTCTTCCGCACCACTTCGGATACCGAGGCGATCTTGCACCTCTATGCGCTCGAGGGTGAGGCGATGGTTCGCCGCTTGCGCGGCATGTTTGCCATCGCAATCTGGGATCGGGAAGCACGCCGTTTATTCTTTGCGCGTGACCCATATGGCATCAAGCCGCTCTACATCGCCAATGATGGCTGGACCGTGCGCTTCGCAAGCCAGGTTAAAGCGCTCTTAGCTGGCGGACAGATTAGTCGCGAACCTGAACCAGCAGGTGTGGTTGGCTTCTATCTCTGGGGCAGCGTACCAGAGCCGTTCACCTGCTACCGCGACATCCGTCAATTGCCAGCTGGTCATACGCAAATCGTGGACGCCGCAGGCGTCCATCCATCAAAGGCGTTTTACTCGATCGCCGGAGTCCTGGCAGGTGCCCCTCGTATTCACGGCTCACCCACTCAGATGGAAGCCCGGATTAAAGAGGCCGCATTCGAGAGTGTGCGCGCCCACTTGCTTTCTGATGTTGAAGTCGGTGTGTTTCTTTCTGCCGGAATCGATTCAGGTGCACTCCTCGGTCTCATGCGTGACGCAGGTCAGGAGAAGATTCGCGCCATTACGCTGGGCTTTAAAGAGTTTGAAGGTACACCCGAAGATGAGACTCCTTTGGCTCGGGAAATCGCGAAACTCTATCAGGCTGAACATGTTGTGCGCTCAGTGGACCGAGCGGAGTTCAAACACGACTTGCCTTTGATTTTGGAAGCAATGGACCAGCCCTCGATCGATGGCGTAAATACTTGGTTTGCCTCAAAGGCTGCTCATGAAGCCGGACTGAAGGTTGCCCTTTCCGGTCTTGGTGGCGATGAGCTTTTGGCAGGTTATCCAAGTTTCCAAGATGTCCCAAAATGGGTGAAATATTTAAGTGTACCAGCGGCAATTCCCGGCATGGGTGCACTTGGCCGCGCGGCCTTGGGCCTGTTTAAGCAGACTGGTATCTCACCTAAGCTTGCTGGCATGTTGACCTATGGCGGCACGTACCCCGGGGCTTACCTATTGCGGCGCGGCTTGTTCCTGCCGTTCGAGTTGAAGACCGTTCTAGATCCTGAGCTTTTGAGCCTAGGGTTGGGTCGTCTGAAGCCATTAGCGCGTGTTGCTGCCAGTATGCAGCCTGCCCCCCGCTCTGCTATGGGGCGGGTATGTGCGCTAGAATCCGCGAACTATATGCGCAACCAGCTTTTGCGCGATTCTGATTGGGCAGGCATGGCCCATAGTTTAGAAATCCGCACACCGCTCGTAGATAGTATTTTGCTTGCGCAAGTGGCACCGACATTGCGTTCCTTCAAGCAGAATTTTGGCAAGCAAGCCTTGGCGAAAGCCGCCCGCACACCCTTGCCAAAAATGATTACCAAGCGTCCCAAAACTGGCTTCTGCACACCAATCGCGAGCTGGAAGACAGAATCGATCTCTGACAAGCCATTGAGCGCCGCATCATTTTCCCGGGCTTGGGCTGAATCTATCATGGAAATGCCTTAAAAGACTGGCATCGCCTTTGCTGAGAGAAGGCGAGTATTCGCTTGTCGCGCCAGACTTGGACACTTTATTTATGCCGCGCCCACTTAAGATCCTCTTTCTAGCGACCGATGCTTTCGGCGGCTATGGTGGTATTGCGCAGTATAACCGCGACATCCTGACGGCTATGTCACATGCGAAGTCTATCGGAGAAGTCGAAGTATTGGTTCGACTATCTCCAGACCTCATTGGTTCACTTCCCGCTAAGATAAAACAATATCCTGCAGTTCTCGGACGACTTAGCTATGCCCTCAAGGCAATCGCGCGCGCCTTGGTTCTTCGGCCAGATATTGTTTTCAACGGCCACCTTTATCACGGCAGTTTGGCTCATTTGATCGCCAAATTGATTGGCGCAAAAATGATTTCCCAATTGCATGGAACTGAAGTCTGGGAGCAATTAGCGCCAGCGCGGCTCACGCCGCTCGAGTGTTCTGACCTCGTGCTTTGCGTCAGTCGGCATACCAAAGCTTGCTATGATCGTCAGTCTTTGCGTGACCAGGCCAATAGTATTGTGGTTCCAAATACTTTTGGGCCTGAGTTTCAGTTGGGCGACCGACAGACCGCGCGCAAGAAATTTAATCTCGAGGGCGAGAAAGCCATTCTGACCGTTGCGAGACTGGATAGTCGTGGCGGCTATAAGGGCCATGATCGGATCATTCGCAATTTAAGGACACTCACGCAATCCAATGATGCCGTCTCTTACCTCATTGCCGGTGATGGACCAGACCGCCCGCGACTGGAGCAGCTCAGCCGAGATTGTGGTGTGGCTGACAAGGTGAGGTTTTTGGGGAAGGTTCCCATTGAAGATCTACCCGATCTCTATCGTGCCGCGGACCTATTTGCTTTGCCATCGACTGGCGAGGGCTTCGGGATCGTATTCCTAGAAGCCATGAGTTGCGGAACTCCGGCCATCGGGCTGAATGTGGGTGGTTCGTGTGATGCATTGGCCGACGGAGCCCTAGGTGTCTGTGTCAATGAAACTGATTTCCCTGCGGCTTTAGAAGCCGCACTTCGCAAGCCACGCCCTGCTCCGGAGGCGCTTTCAGATGCAGTCACAGAGCGGTTCGGCCGCAAAGTCTTCAATCTGCATATTGAAACCGCCCTTGCGCACTTGATTTAACGTCTGACCATGACACAGAAAGAAACAATGACCTCATCACTGGATCAATCGGCACCATCGACCCCTGGGCAAGAGCGCGTGCTTGTCCTCGAAGCTGGCCGCACCGAACGCAATTATTGGTCTGACTTGTGGGCCTATCGCGAATTGTTCGCCATTCTGGCATGGCGAGACATTGCCGTTCAGTACAAGCAGACGGTGATCGGCGTGGCTTGGGCGGTTATTCGGCCCTTGTTGACGATGGTCATCTTTACCGTCGTGTTTGGGACGCTGGCCAAGTTACCCACGGAAGGGACAGCACCTTATCCAGTCATGGTTATGGCAGGCATGCTGCCGTGGTTTCTGTTTTCGACCATCCTCTCGCAAGCGGCCAACAGCCTCGTCTCAAACTCTAACTTGATCGGGAAAGTGTATTTCCCCAGGCTCATTGTCCCAACCGCTAGTTCGATTGTCGCTCTGGTCGACTTTCTCGTGACGTTCCTTCTGTTGCTTGGCCTGATGGTGGTACTTGGATTTTACCCGAGCTGGCAGATCCTCTTCCTGCCTTTCTTTGTAATCTTGGCCGTTCTCGCTGCCCTTGGACCGGCATTGATCCTTGCTTCGTTGAATGTGCGCTATCGCGATTTTCGCTTTATTGTGCCCTTTATCGTGCAGTTCGGCATGTACGTGTCGCCGGTTGGCTTTGCGAGCAGCGTCGTCCCCGAGAATTTGCGCCTCATTTACTCAATCAACCCTGCGGTTGGCGTGATTGATGGCTTTCGTTGGTGTCTGCTCGGCGGGCAGGCTAACCTTTATTGGCCAGGCTTTGCGTTGAGCTTAGTCGTTGTCGCCTTCTTTTTGTGGCTCGGAATCCGAACTTTCAGAGCAACCGAAAAAACCTTCGCGGATTTATTCTAATGACTTCTGATACCGTCATCCGGGCTGAAGGCCTTGGCAAAAAGTATATTATTGGCCACCAGTCGGCAGATCGACCGAATACATTTCGTGATGCCATCAGCCAGAATGTCCGCAATTTCCTGCGAGGTGCCGGTGAGATGGCGCGTGGCAAGGCCATCGTCGCTGGGGACGAGCTTGAAGAGTTCTGGGCCCTCAAAGATGTGAACTTCGAAATCAAGCGCGGCGAGGTTGTGGGAATCATTGGCCGCAATGGTGCCGGCAAGTCGACTTTGCTCAAAGTTCTATCGCGCATCACAGAGCCGAGCGATGGGCGGGTTGAGATCAAAGGTCGGGTAGCGAGTCTCCTGGAAGTTGGGACCGGCTTCCATCCCGAGCTTTCCGGTCGCGAAAACATCTTCTTGAACGGTGCTATTCTCGGCATGACCCGCGCGGAGATCGCCCGTAAGTTCGACGAAATTGTCGATTTCTCTGGTGTCGAAAAATTCCTAGATACGCCTGTGAAGCGCTATTCAAGTGGCATGTATGTGCGCCTCGCTTTCGCCGTTGCCGCGCATTTGGAACCAGAAATTCTGGTGGTTGATGAAGTGCTCGCAGTCGGGGACGCAGAGTTCCAGAAAAAGTGCCTTGGAAAAATGCAGGATGTTGCCGGCCAAGGCCGTACCGTTTTGTTCGTGAGCCATAACATGGGGGCGATTAAGTCGTTGTGTAAGGCGGGGATATTGATGAAGCACGGTACGGTTGCACACACTGGCGAAATCCAAGGGGTTTTGGATGCGTATAGTCAGCAATTAGCTCGGTCCTCGACGACGACGGGTAATATGGACAACCTGCATGTTGAGCGCTTAGTTGTTGATTTCAATGGCGTCCCAAAAATTCAAATTGATCTTGGCGGCTTAACGGTTCCCGCGGGCACATATGAAGTTCGGGCGTTTCTCACCGCTGTTTCCGGTACCGCCGTTGGCATCGGCTCTGTCGGAGGCTTTGGAAGTAAAGGCCTCGAGATCTCACAAAACCAGCGAAACGTCGGCTTGGTTCTTGAGATGCCTAATCTCGCGCATGACATCTATCTTGTCACGATTGAGGTTTTGGATGTGCAGACGCATAAAGTCGTCTCACGCCTAAATCTTGATGAAATTGACTTCGCCCCTCCACCGCTTGCGGGCGAGAATCATGCCTTGGATGCAAGTTGGGGACTGGGCTTCAATCGCTTGCCATTGAGCTTGGAGCTGCGGGATTGAGTTGTTCAAACCAGATGCAAAGTGCTGCCTTTTACCTCAAAAGGCTGCGCAGCCTGCGTGCCCGCTAAAGATAGGACAATCAAGTGACGCTAAAGATCTGCTTTCTGTCACCGGAGTACACCGGCTTTGGTGGTGGAATCGGCACATTTTACAGATGCTTAGCACCTGCCTTGGTGCGCGCAGGGGTAGAAGTAACTGTAATCGAGGGAAGCTGCTTCGCCAATTCAGCCATGCCTTCGCGGACATCCGTCGACGGCGTGGTGATTCAGAAGCTGGAAGCGGCTCGGGTGAATGCCTGGTTGGATAAGATGAACCACCTGAGTGCATTGCCGTCTCTCAGTCGTCATCTCGCCGCCGCCTGGGCGAGTTGGGAACAAGCCCAAGAAAATGGGCCATTTGACATCATAGAGGCAACGGACTTTGGGTTGCTAATGGTCCCGCCCTTGCTCGCCGGCAACACGCCCGTGATTGCTCAAATGCATGGTAGTAGTGGACAAATTCAAAGCAAAGACCCAGCAATCGGCGAAGAAATTGCTGGCGCGCTGTCACTTGCTATTGAGTCAGAAGCCGCCCGTTTAGTGGCATCTTGTCAAACTTACAGTGCAGCAAATCAGGATTATTGGAACCGGGCATCAGGCAGTCATGCGGTTGAATTGCTGCCTCCAGCTTGGATTGGGTCAGGATCGCAAAGCCAGCCGGCAACGATAAGGCCCGTAATATCTGTCTTCGGCCGCATTCAAATGTGGAAGGGGCCAAAGATTCTTTCGGAAGCTTTGACTTTGCTACCTGATTGTCCAGTCGTGCATTGGTACGGTCGCGATCTCGCTAATTCTGAAACTGGTATCGGTACAACTAAAGACCAATTGCTCAAGATGTATCCGGCCATTTGGCAGGGACGTGTTGTTACGCATGACCCTGTACCACCTGAGGCGGTTCAAACCCTGCAAGCCTCTTCTCTCGTGAACCTCATTCCTTCGACTTGGGATGTTTTTAACTTCACGGTGATCGAGGCAATGGCTTCTGGGCGCCCTGTAGTCTGCTCGGACCGCGCAGGGGCTGCGGAACTCATTGAGGATGGCGTGACTGGCTTTGTCTATGACGGCACCTCTGCGCAGGCTCTTGCGGCGGCTTTGCGACGCGCATTAGCGCTTAGCCCAGAGGAGAGCCTCAAGATGGGCGCTGCGGCGCAAGCTCAGATTGCCTCATTATTGGACCCCGATTTGATTGCAAAGCAGCGCATCGACGCCTACATACGAGCCATCGACAACAAGCAAATTGAAGCAAGTGCGCCAGATTGGTTGCTTCAGGTCGCAAAGCCTAGACAGCATAGCCCCGAGAAGTATTATTTCCTCAACAACCTCCCGCTACGGCCATTGGTAAATCACATTGGACGACGTGTTGTCAGTAAACTTAAGGGCAAGTGAGTATGCCAAGACCGACGCTTTCGCTCCTGATTCCCGCCTATAATGCGGCACCCTACTTACCCCGGCTCCTCAAGTCTGCGCATGCTCAAACCCAAGCATTTGATGAAATCTGGGTCTATGATGATTGCTCCACCGACGATACGGCTGAAGTCGCGGCGGCTCATGGGGCAAAAGTATTGCGCGGGGATGTGAATAAGGGCTGCAGCGCAGGTAAGAATGCGCTCGCTCGCCATGTAAAGACCGATTGGATCCATTTCCACGATGCCGATGACGAGTTGCTCCCCAATTTTGTTGCTTTGGCTCACAAATGGATCGAGCAAGATCACTTTGATGTCGTGCTTTTCGATTATGAGTACCGGGACAATGAGACCCATGAGCTCATTCTCACGCAACGGTTTGACCGCGCGGCATTAGAAGCCGATCCCAAGCGCTATTCGATAGGCAAACAGATCAATCCATTTTGTGGGCTGTATCGTCATGCTCTCTACGAGGCGATTGGCGGTTATGATGAAGATCGCAAAATCCTATATGCAGAGGACTCGGCCTTTCATCGAAAGCTGGCCTTCGGCAATCTGACTTTCTCGAGTGAAGCAGAAGTCTCGATCATCAATTACCGAATAGGCACATCGATGTCGGCGAAAAACCGACTAAATTGTGCCATTTCGAACATGGAGTCTCTGAAGCTTTGTCTCCAGTATGAGGGCGCAGAGCGATATCACAGCGAGATTGCTGCGGGTCTATGGAATGTTGCGGCACTGCTTTTGTCCTATGATCAAAATGATGAGGCGATTGAGTCAGCAAAGCTTGCGCTGCGGCTTGCGCCCGAATCGCGGCCAACTGGTTCGGTCATTTTTGAAAAAATCGCGCAATTCTTGCCTATAAATAGCCTGCTGGTTCGAGAGGCAGGCATTAGACTCTTGAAGCCCGCGTTGAGGAATAAGGCGTGATTGGGTCCAACGAGTGAGTCAAACGCCAACAGCCTGAAACAATGCATGCATACTAAGCCTGTCTATCTTTTGCCGGCAGCATATTGGCACGCACCGTGCATGCTCCAAATTTGTGTTTTCGTGGGAGTGATCAACAATAATGCCTGACGATCGGACCGCGATTTCTGTCTTGATAGCGTGTTACAACGCCGCTCCCTTTGTTAGGGCAGCGATCGAGAGTGTGTTGCAACAAACGTTTCAAAATTTTGAGATCATTATTGTTGACGATGGCTCGACAGATGGAACAGGGGAAGTTCTCGCAAGCTTACGTGATCCGCGAATAAAAGTGATCTCGCAGCCAAACAGGGGGGCGTCAAGCGCCCGGAATACCGCGTTTGCCGCCTGCCAAGGCGAGCAAGTCATCTATTTTGACGCGGACGACATAATGCACCCAAAGCATTTGGAAAGCCTGTACCATAGAAGTGCGCCTGCCTCGCTCATCGTTCCATTTTCACCTTGGATTCGGTTCAAAGGTGATCATCAAGCCCTTCGCTTTGAGTCTCGGCCAAACCAAACGGACATGTCAGGACCAGACTGGTTGGTTTGTGAATGGACCAATGCGCGACAGATGATGCAGTCGGCGATGTTCCTCTTGCCGCGTTCCATGATCGAAAACTACGGCGGTTGGGATGAGTCCTTGAGCCTGAATGATGATTTTGAGTTCTTTGGACGCATCTTGTCGCAAGCAGAACACATGGCTTTTGCTGCCGAGGCAGGCCTTTACTATCGCTCGGCGGTCACCAACAGCCTTTCGGCAAAGCGAAGCGCCAATGCCATCACCTCCGCGTTTCATTCAGTCCATGCAGGTACAAGCCACTTGTTGGCAAAGGTGAATTCAGCAGAAGCGAGGCTAGCCTGCGCAAATTGTCTGCAGGATTTTGTTTACATCACCTATCCTGGCTTTCCTGAGTACCGCCGCATTACTGTAGGAAGGATTTCGGAGCTCGGAGGATCCAACCTCCCACCAGATGGGCCTCCCGGGTTTCAAAAACTACGCCGCATCATTGGATGGAAATCGGCAAAGCGGGTCCAAAAACTGGCCGAAACGTTGAAATTGAACAAAGCCAATCGTAGTCCCAAAAGACAGAGAGCCCACAGTGACAAGCCATAAATTGAAAATCGCTCTCACAGCAGACCCGGAACTGCCAGTTCCCCCTGTTCTTTATGGTGGGATTGAGCGGATTATTGATATGTTGGCGCGGGGTCTTGTTAAGCGTGGCCATGAAGTGACGCTCTTTGCACATAGTGACAGCCAATCTGCTGGGAAGCTGGTGAAATGGCGAGGCAAAAACAGTCGAAATCCTTGGCACAGCGTTCAAAACGCCTCTTCCCTTTGGAGCCATGTTCGATCGGGGCAGTTCGACTTGGTACATAGTTTCTCGCGCATCGCCTATCTTGCGCCAATTCTAGCGGATCGAACGCCTAAGCTGATGTCTTATCAGCGTGAGATAAGCCGCAAGACCACTAAACTTGCCTATCAATTGGCAGGTGGAAGTCTGGAATTCAGCGCCATTAGTGATTGGATGATCCAGCCTGTGAGTGACATTGGCATTTGGCATATGATTCCCAATGGCGTTGATCTGTCGATCTATGACTTCGTTTCGGAGGTCTCAGATGATGCGCCTCTCGTTTTTTTGGGGCGCATCGAGGAGATCAAAGGTCCGCACCTCGCCATTGAGATTGCAAAAAGAACCAATCGGCGGCTCGTGATTGCGGGCAATATTCCAGATGACAAGCGCGCATGGGTAGAGCAAAATGTGTTGAACCACGTCGATGGCCAACAGATTACCTATATTGGGCCAGTCAACGATGCTCAAAAAAATCAGCTCCTTGGTCAAGCCTCGGCGTTCTTAATGCCTATTCTTTGGGAGGAGCCATTTGGGATCGTCATGGCGGAGGCTCTGGCCTGCGGGACACCGGTTGTAGGATTACGTCGCGGGGCCGTCCCTGAAGTGGTTGAACATGGCATTTCCGGCATTGTTTGCGACACCGTCGACGAGCTGATTGCGCATATCAACGCACCGCTCTCAATTAATCGCAGAGCCTGTCGCGATCGCGCGGAAGGCTTCTATTCTGAAAGCGTGATCGTCGACCAATATGCCAATCTGTACCAGAAGCTGGTCAGTCAGAGGGCTGCAAAGTGACCCTTCAGAAAGCCGTTTTTGTAACTCACCACCAGCATATTGGCGACGGCAAGGGCGGGGTACAGCGCTGCACCGCCGAGTATCTTGAGACGCTTGAGGCGATGGGCTTAGAGGTTCAGATTGTTCGAATCCGGAATGATCAACGCCTTGATACCAAAATCCTCCGGCGGCTCAATTCATCACCTTATTTCCGTCCAGTAGCATCAACGGATCTTGAGCACGTGTTGGCGGCGGCGCGTAAAGCGGATATCGTTTTTCTGAACCAGGTGGCCTTATGCGCTGTTGCGTCGCAATTGAAAGCGGTCATCGGTCCCTCAATTCCGATCATTGCGCTTTCGCATGGCTGCGAGATAACCGACCTCCTCCACGTGGCCCGGCTTAATCGTCAATTGCCCTTGTCCGCGCGATTGCGGCCGACCCGTAAGCAGGCGCTCGCGCAGGTTTTCTGCGATGAAGTAGATGCTAGGGCCCATATCGATGGGGTCATTTCTTTGTCGGATTATGACGCTCAGACTGAAACTTGGCTTGGTAGCGCTGCAAGCACTTGGGTGCCACGGACCGTCAAGCCCGATGCATTGGACTGGTCGCCTGTTGTTGGCCGCTTTGGATTTGTTGGAACTTTGGATCACGCCCCGAGCTTGGAAGGCCTTGTTCAAGTCCTTGACGAATGTCAGCGCCAAGGTGCGGACGAACTGGAGGTCCATATTGTCGGAAACCCGCCTAAGCTAGGTGAGTGGCTGGTGCAGCGTTACCGCCATGTGAAATACTTAGGGGCCCTAAATGATGCCGACATGCAGCGTGAAGCATCAACCTGGTCAGCCTTCTTGAACCCGATCTTCTGCCAAGCCCGCGGTTGCAGCACTAAGCTGGCTATGGCGCTGGGTTGGCAGATACCCATCCTGACAACCACGATTGGACGCAGAGGCTATGTTTGGGAGCAGGGCGGCGTGGTCGAGGCCAATACGTCAGCCGAGTATGTTACCACCATGCGCCAATTGGCTCAGGATTCAGAAAAACCTCTATGCTTGCGCGAAGGTGTCATTCAGGCAGCAACAACGGCAGCCAGCATGACCGCAATCGCAGCTGCGATGGAGAGCTTCTGTGAGAAAGTGGCGGCTGGGCGATGATGTTTCTCAATTGGCAAAAGCTTAAGATGCAGATGATCTCGCATTCCGGCATCAAAACGCATGATTTTCTTCGCTTTAACTCACAGCCTCAGCCCAGTACTTCTAGCCTGAAGAGTCCCCTGCTTCATCTACAAACCGGATCGCCGTAAACGTGCCAACTGTTCTTATCATTGCCCCACACTTCCCGCCGGCGACTGTCGCTGGCGTTCATCGTGCTCGGCATATGGCCAAGCATTTGTCGACGCACGGCTGGACCCCCATCATCATTCGGGCGGGTGACGAACATTATACCGAGGTCCTTGATCCTGATCTTGCTCGGCTGGTTCCTGATACTGTGCAGCAGATAAAGACTTCAGCATTCCCGGCTTCAATTGCGCGTCGGTTTGGGATCGGAGATATTGGCCTGCGGGCCTACTTCCAGATCAAAGACGCTATTCGCTTGGCAATTGAGAAGGAACGGCCTGAGGTGATTTTTATCACAGGCTCACCCTTCTATCCCTTACTTCTTTCTGGCTGGATCAAGAAGAGGTTCGGTCTGCCCGTTGTGTTGGATTTCCAGGACCCTTGGGTGTCAGCCGAAGGTGCGCTCCGCCCCAAACTTTCAAAAGGTGCTCTCGCTCATCAATTGGCGCTCACGTTAGAGCCAATAGCCCTTCGCCATGCCGACTTCGTGACATCCGTCTCCGATCGGCAAAACGAGGAAATGGCAAACCGTTATTCGTGGTTGGACCGCAGCCGGATGGCAGGCATCCCAATTGGCGGTGACCCAGCTGATTTCGAAGCCTTGCGCGCGTCGCCACCCCAAAATCCAATCGTTAAACTTGAAGCCGGCCGCATTCACTTGAGTTATGTTGGAACCTTCCTACCCAAGGCAGGACCGCTGGTCAGTACGCTCTTTGAAGCGCTTGCACAGTTTCGAAGTGAGGCACCAGAGTTAGCGAATCGACTGGTGCTCAATTTTGTTGGCACGAGCAACCAGCCAAATGGTGGCGGCACGCATTTGGTTAGTCCGCTGGCTCAAGCAGCGAAGGTTGACGACCTTGTTCGCGAGGTACCACAGCGCGTACCGTTCTTGGAGGCCCTCCACATCCTGGCCAACTCAAATGGGCTAATGCTGATTGGTTCTGACGAGCCCCATTATACGGCTTCAAAAATCTACCCGGCGCTCATGTCCGGTACCCCATTCGTGTCTATGTTTCATCAAGCTTCTAGCGCCCATGACATTCTTTCTCGGGCAGGTGGTGGCTTTAGTCATAGTTTCGAGACGCTAGATCAGTTGAAAGCTTTGTTGCCAATCTTGAAACAGAATTTGCGCCTCTTTGCCGAAGAAAAGGTGGAGTTGGCTCCACCAAACCCTCAAACATACCAAGACTATACGGCATCGAGTGTCGCAGGACGCTATGCGAGCCTGTTCGACGAAATAATCGCATGACCGGACAGCCGATGAGAATACCTGCTGTTGAGTACTTGCGAGGACTGGCCTCCTTAGCGGTTGCCTGGTTTCATATGACAAATGGCTTCAATGGCTCTTGGGTGGCTTGGTTGGGATCTGGTGGTTGGCTTGGGGTTGAGGCTTTTTTTGTAATATCAGGTTTTGTCATCCCCTTTGCACTTTGGACGAGTTATTCTGCTTATCGGTTCGCAGACTTACCTCATTTCCTTGGACGCCGGGTACTTAGGATTGAACCACCCTACATCATCAGTATCCTGATAGTGTTGGTCTTGGGGTTTGTTTCAAGTTTAGTACCGGGGTTTCAAGGGCAGCAACCAGACTTTCACCTTGGGCAAATTGCTGCCCACTTGTTCTATTTGGTGCCGTTTACCGATTATGAGTGGTTGCAACCTGTTTATTGGACCCTTGCCTATGAGTTCGCCTTTTACATCACCATGGCAATCTTTTTTCCTAATCTAAGTGGCGCTAACCGGATCGTGCACTTCTTATCTGCCGTCGGGTTCATTGTTATCCTAGTGGGCTTTGGATATGCCTCCGAACTTGTTTTGTTGTTTGTGATGGGATTTGTTGTCTTCCGAGGCCTTGCCAAACAAGATAACAAAGTGACCTCACTTATGGTCTTGGCAAGTTGCGCCTTGGTCATGATCCTTCGGGACGCCACGGCGCAAGCTTTAGTTGGCTTTGGCACCGCATTGGTAATTCTGTTTCACACCAAGATAGTGCGTCTATTCAGATATGCTGAGCCAATTTTGCTTTGGTTTGGTCGCATATCGTACTCCCTTTATCTGATCCACGTTCCCATTGGTGGCCGGGTGGTCAATCTGGGCAAGAGATTTGTGGCGGATGATTTTGGCTATATGGTTGTTGCATTGGCCGGCCTAGGCGCTTCAATTGCGGCAGCGTTTGTATTTTACAAAATGGTCGAGGTTCCCGCCATCAAACTGGCCCAGAAATTGCTTCCAAGCCGACATTCAGAAGCGCAGAAGAGTTAAGTTTGATGTCGCCAAGTATCCGCCTTGCAATCTTAGCTTCCCATCCCGTACAATATTATGCGCCAATGTTCAGAGAGCTTGCTAAGCGTGTTGATTTGCATGTCTTTTATGCACACTCTGCGACTCCAGAGCAGCAAGCGGCGGCCGGTTTTGGACGTGCATTTGAATGGGACATTCCACTAACTGAGGGTTATTCATTCAGCTTCCTGAACAATATTTCAAAGCGGCCAGGGACGGATTGGTTTGGCGGGTGCGACACACCGGAAATCTATGACCTCCTCAAGGGCGGACATTTCACGGTTGTTTTGACACTTGGCTGGCATTTGAAATCCATGATTCAAGGTGTCTTTGCCGCCAAGCGGCTCGGCTTGCCGATTTTGGTCCGTGGGGACAGTCAGTTATCGACACCCCGCAGCTTGATGAAGCGGTGGGTGAAGGCCCTCGCCTATCCAATCCTTTTAAGAGCCTTTGATGCCGCACTTTATGTCGGCAAAAACAATTACAATTATTGGCGCGCGTACGGATTCCCCACGGATCGACTTTTTCATTCGCCGCATTGTGTGGAGACTGAGCGGTTTGCGAGGGGTGCAACGCTTGAAGCCAGATCAGCGCTTAGAAAGCGCCTTAACATCAACCCCGCTAGTTTTGTGGTGCTGTTTGCTGGCAAGCTTTTACCCTTTAAGCGGCCACTCGATGTGGTTCGCGCCGTGGCAATGGTGCGAGCTGAGGGCCTAGACTGTCGCGTAATGGTTGCAGGTTCAGGGCCGTTAGAAGCTGAATTGATCCATGAAGCTAAGGCAACGGAGGTCCCGCTGGACCTGCTTGGTTTCCAGAACCAGTCGGAAATGCCTGCCGCTTATGCAGCGGCCGACTTGCTCGTCCTGCCATCGACCGGACGGGAGACATGGGGCCTTGTCGCAAATGAGGCCTTGGCGAGCGGTTTGCCTATTGCTGTGTCAGATCAGGTTGGCTGCGGCCCAGATCTGGCTAACGATGGCTACGTTGGCAGGATTTTCCCGATGGGGAACATCAGGGCATTGGCTGAAGCAATCCAGGCATGCTTAGCTTTTCCACCTTCCTATCAGGCAGTTGCGCGAGTGTCCGATGCACATTCCATCGAAGCGGCCTGTGCGGGCATTATTGAGTCGCTTTCGGATCAGGTAAATCGACTTTCCGGCCAATCAAAGAATCTTTAAGTTCTGATAGCATTTAGATCTAATTTAAGGGGTGGTTTATGCGTGAAATGGTGTTGGCAATTTGCTTTAGTCGGGTGATATTCGGTAACGAAAGAGCTTTCAAAGATGCAATTCGCGCGATCAAAAGCTCAGGAATTGATATCGAACTGGTCCTGCGAGATGAACCGTGGACGGACAATATGGTCGATTTTTTTGGAGACACTGGTGTCCAAATTCATCGATGGCGCAGCGTTGATCTGCCGTTGAAAGGGTGGATCAAAGATTTTGTTATTGAATTTTTACCGCGCGCACTAACAAGCAACTACACTTTATACAATTTTGTCCGTAAAACTCAAAGACGAAACGTGCCACTAACTATTTTGATATCAGACGCTTCAATATTGTTAGGTTATGGGCTGCTCTTTAGGCTCTGTAATGTTCGGGTGATCTATAGATGTGGCTCCAGCTTGCCAAATCACAACCCTTTATGGCGATGGATAATTGTTCCCCTTTTAAAAAAGAGTGTTAGCAAGTACGTCGTCGATAGTAACTTCATGAGGCAAAAATTGTCGTCAGATGGAGTTCCCATTGAAAGAATCATTGTGGTGCGGCCAACCGTTCCATATCGATGACGAATAAAGGTCTGAAGGGTTGCGCAATTGATTTCCACTGGCTGTTCCCAAAAATTTATGTACAGTCGAACAGATATGGGGCCCTGTTAGTTAGGGTTTTCTTGGTAGGACCGAGAACGAAAGGGTATGGCATTGGACGGAGCACTTCGCCTAATTTACGTGGGCCAAATTCGATACGAAAAGGGGGTCAGTCACTTGATTGAAGCCGTTTCTATCTTGTTGAACGAAGGGCAATTGATAAACCTAACTTTGGTTGGGCCAACAGGCGGTTGGACACATGATGACTTCCCGGATCAGATCATAAAAGTTGTCCAAGCCAACCCATTGCTTTCCGATTCCGTTCAATTTATTGGATACGTCGAAGATGTCCGAGGCCGCTTTGTCGTTTCAGATGTTCATGTAGCGCCATCAATATTCGAGGAACCGTTTGGTTTGGTGGTAATAGAGGCAAAATCAGCTGGTATTCCATCAATCGTTTATCCAAGTGGTGGGTTGGTTGAGCTGATTTCTGATGGCGTCGATGGAATTGTCTGCACAGAAAAGTCGCCAGATGCTCTGGTCGTGGCAATCAGGTCATTTTTGTCTGAACCTGGTCGAATTAAGGAGTTTGGCGACAGTGCGAAGTCCTCTCTCGAGCGTATCGGTTGTACCGACGCTGCATTCCAAGATGCATGGTACGCCCTCATTCGACAGACACCCGAAAGCCAAAGAATTTAGTAATGAAATTAGCTTTAAATAAAATAAGCTTCGCCGTTTTATTGATTGGTTGTTTGTTTGGCATATTCAATGTCTCACTTATTGTATTTTTTAGCTATGCAGCATTGGCAGGAGCAATTCAGCTAATATCGAAGTGCGATGGCCCGCCTATTTTGATTATCCCATTTGGATTTCAATTTCTACAAATAAACATCAGATCTATACAATCTAGCTTTAGCGGAAAATCAATAGACGAGTATTCGATGTTTGGATACGATGTCGAGCCCGCCATGTTGCTGTGCTCTGCTTGTCTTATTGCTATTCTTATAGGGATTGCTTTTGTTTCACGAAGGCGCTCTGGAAAGGCGGAAATCTCAGTTGACGCCGGTGGTTATTCGTACAACAAAATTGCTACTACTGCATTGATTCTGATAGGGCTCGGACATGGATTTGATATCTTATCTACATTGGCAGCCCCGTCCAGACAGTTATTTGAAGGGCTCGCGGTATCAAAATGGGCAGGTCTATTCGTCCTTGTGTGGGTGGCTTATCGAAGGCCCCGCTTTAGCATCCTAGCAATCGCAGTGTCCTTAACTGAAATTGGATTTGGTCTTGGCGGCTTTTTTGGAAGCTTTCGAGAACCTATTTACATCGTGCTAGGAGCCATTTTGGTTGCTGCAACTAGATTGCGGCCTAGCGCCATGCTTCTTGGAGGAGGGGCGTTCTTTTTTATGATCTGGCTCGCCTCCTTTTGGACCTATGTCAAGCCAGATTATCGAGAATTTGTAAATCAGGGCACAAATTCTCAAGTTGTTTTGGTTCCATACGGTGAGCGCATGGCATACCTTTTCGACGCTGCCTCGAACTTTGACGGCGGGTCGTTTGAGACGGGCTTCAATCAGTTGGCGGATCGCATTGCCTATGTTGAGTATCCAGCTGTAGTTATGGGCCGGGTACCGTCGATCATTCCCCATGCGCACGGGGAACAAACAAAGAAGGCCATTCTTCATGTTCTGTTGCCAAGATTATTGTACCCAAATAAACCGCCGCTCGAGCTAGACACAGTATTGACCAACCAGTATACAGGGCTTCATGAAGGATTTAATGAAGGCACCTCCATTAGCCTTGGTTACATGGCAGAGCTATATATAGATTATGGTGTTATAGGGGCTGTATTGGGCTGTTTAGTGATTGGGTTGATTATTGGTTTTCTATACAAGCAAATACTGCAATTTAATTCCGTACCCAGTATATTTAATGTTGGCCTTCTCATGGGAACGGTACTCTCGCTTGCAATTTTTGAAACTTCTTTGACGAAGTTTATTGGGTCACTATTGGTTGCATTCATCACCGCTTTGATGCTGCAACGCCTGGCCCTTCCGATGTTGCTTAAACTTGTTGGTGGCGGGCCCAAGAGGCATGATATTCGATATATGACTGATGCTAAGTAGCGCCCAAATTATTGCCAGCTTAAGGCATGAGGCTGGAGGCCCATCCTATAGTGTTCCAGCACTCGCGAACGCATTAGTCACTAATGACTTCCCGACAGCGTTGTTGACCCTTGAATCGAAAGCGCTACACCATTACAAATTGACAGTTACTCATGACGAGAGGTCCAAGCTTGCATTTCTCCGTCAGCTTGGATGGTCAAATGCGCTAAGGAATCGGGTGTTTGAATACGCCGAAGAGGGAAGCGTTTTGCATTCACATGGCCTTTGGTTGATGCCGAATATCTATCCTGCTTGGGCAGTTTCCAAGCATCGCGCGGCGGGAGCAAAGCTTGTGCATTCCCCGAGAGGGATGCTTGGTCAGGCTGCGCGGCGGATTTCTTGGTGGAAAAAGGAGCCAATCTGGTGGCTTTGGCAGCGTGAGGCGCTGAGAGTTGCCGATTGTCTACATGCAACAGCTGAGTCTGAGTATGCAGAAATCCGCCAAGCAGGCTTATTAAATCCTGTCGCCATTATTCCAAACGGGATTGATCTGCCGTCTATAGATAAGCTCCCTGACCGCAGAGACCGCGTGCAGCGACAGGTACTTTCACTCGGGCGAATTCACCCAAAGAAGGGCCTTGATCGGCTGTTGCATGCATGGGCGAAGATAGAACATACTGTCCCCGATTGGTCACTCAAACTTGTAGGAAATGCTGAAGTTGGTCATGATATCGAGCTTTTGGCTCTCGCCCAAAAACTAGGTTTGAGGCGATTCACCTTAGAAGGGCCGTCATTTGGGGACACAAAATGGCAAGTCTATCATGATGCCGACTTGTTTGTTTTGCCTACTTTGAATGAAAATTTTGGAATTACTGTTGCTGAAGCCTTGGCTAGTGGTTTACCTGTCATTTCGACAAAAGGTGCCCCATGGGGGGGCCTAGAAAGTCATCAGTGCGGCTGGTGGATAGATCATGGGGTCGAGCCATTGGCGGCTGCTCTTCTGTCTGCAATGGCCATACCACCAGGCCAGCGAGCGGAAATGGGTCAGCGCGGGCGTGACTGGATGGGGCGAGACTTCGCATGGCCTGCCATCGGAGCTGAAATGGCGTCAGTCTATCGGTGGCTAAAGTTGGGCGACACAATGCCGTCATGTATAAGACTTGACTGAATGGGCCTATTTTACAAACATGGATAAACGAGCTCTGGACATTGATGCCAACAGGCGCGCTCAAAAGTGGACCCGAAAGGAGTTGCTTTGGCGCCTTGTTTGGGAGGTCTTAGAGCGTCCACTTTTCCGGTGGACGCCACGCCAGCTTTGGTGGTGGAGGCGGTTTATCCTAAGGCAGTTTGGTGCCAAGATCGGAAATGCTGTTCAAATCCATCCGACAGCTCGTATTTCAATCCCATGGAACCTTGAAGTCGGCGATTACTCTGCGATCGGCGACAGCGCCATTATTTATTGCCTCGGACCGATAAAAATAGGCCGGAGTGTCACTGTGTCACAATATGCGCATCTTTGTGCTGGTACTCACGATTTCCGCCAAGTCGACATGCCCTTAATAAAGGCGCAGATTACCATCGCCGATGAGGTCTGGGTGTGTGCGAATGCCTTCATTGGACCCGATACTGTTATCGGTGCGCGGACCATCGTCGCTGCTGCTGCCGTCGTTGTTCGTGACGTGGGTAGCGATCTCATCGTTGGCGGGAATCCCGCAGTTCAGGTTTCTGTACGAACATGACCAGTGCCAAGACTCCAATTACCGTTGTCATTCCTGTGAAAAACGAACAGGCAAACCTAGCAAAATGTTTGCAAAGATTGTCCAATTTCGAGGAGGTAGTCGTACTGGATTCGGACAGTGACGATGCCACAGTGTCGATCGCAATTGCGCACGGGGCGACGTGCCTTAACTTCAAATGGGACGGAAAATTTCCGAAAAAGCGCAACTGGTATCTATTGAATTTTAAGCCAAAGTGCGACTGGGTACTTTTTTTGGATGCCGACGAGTTTTTGTCTGAAAGTTTCATCGTGGAAGCCGAAACTGCCATCAAGGATAGAGACGTCAATGGCCATTGGCTGAATTATACGAACTATTTTCTTGGGCGAAAGCTTAGGTTTGGTGTGCCACAGCGAAAGCTTGCGTTAATTAGATTTGGTGCGGGATACTTCGAGCGTATTGAAGAGGATAGCTGGAGCCAGCTTGACATGGAAATCCACGAGCACCCAATTCTAAACGGGAAAGCTGGGGAAATTCGAGCTACCATCGAGCATAATGATGATCGGGGTATTGAGAAATTCCTTGCTAGGCATGTCCAATACGCAAAGTGGGAGGTAGCGCGCTCGAAGAGGCTTCAAGCGGGCAACGAGAATTCAGCCCATAACCTGACAAAGCGGCAAAAGATTAAATATGCAATGTTGAATAATTCTTTGTTTCCAATTTTCTATTTCCTGTATCAATGGATATTCAAGCTTGGATTTCTCGATGGTTACGCTGGCCTACAATATGCGTTTCATAAGATGTGGTACTTTAACTTGATAGGCATACTTTCGAGGTCGGAATCGCGGTAAATTACCTACAATGTGGCTTCCACATAGATCATGATCCCTGAGTCGTCCTAGGAGCTTCAATGGCATATTCCGCACTAGTTGCTTGAACACTAGTTGATTTTTGTTCCTTTCGGACACGAAGGAAAAGTTTGAGCCTTTTCTCACGGACAATAACTAGGTCAGGTCATACGGCACCATCTGCAAAAAGTTCCGATTTGATATATAAATCGTGTTGGCGATCCCAGACCGCCAACATGACCTAGGCCGGGAAACTCTGCCTTCGTCCGGCCCGAAAACTGCGGTACTATATCCAAGTGGGAAACTCTAATCACAACAGGCCCGAACAATGTGTGCAAGTCAGATCTAACCGATCAAGGCCGCGATGGCTTTGATGGCCTCATCCAGCGAGCCTTCGCGTTTCGGACGAACTGCGGACACGCCTTTAAGGGTCTGGGAGTGACCAATGAGCAGCGTTCGCAGCCGATTAAGATCAAGATAAGCCGGTGCCATGAACGGCGGGTAGATACCATTCATCAGAGTCGAGAAGGTTGCTGATCCTGACATCGGCGTTAAGGTCACGTCTTGATCGTCGTCGCCCCAAGAAAGGCTCATGATGCCGACAATATTCTCGCAGGCAATTGTCCCGCGGCCAGCTGGGATCATGACATGATACTTATGTGGTCGGAAGAAATCGCGCTCCAGCTTGGAACGATCAATCCCAAGTGAGGTTGCGGCGTCGTCCCATAGCTTAACTTTGTTCACGCCAAAATGGCACAAACCGCCCGCGATCGTATTGGCCGGATCCGGAAACTCCATAACAGCCAAATCATCACCTAGAAGAGGCCAGTCCATGGCTTTAGAGAGTGCAACCGAAAGCGTCGACTTGCCTGCCCCAGATGGACCAGTGAACAGCCAAACACCCTTGGGCGTTTCCACGGCACTAACATGAAGGGGAATGTATTGGCGCTGAAAAGCCAATGTAGCAAAGCCGCAAGTCGTCAAATAGGGCCTTACGTCCTCGTACGGGACACCATCAAAGAGGTCCAAGACGATTCTGTTGCCGCCACTGACCAACAACCGGCACTTGTCCTCGACGGAGAACAAACATTCGCTGGTGGTAACTTCCACCCATTCAGCGATCTTCGTGCTACCCTCTAAAGCGAGAGGCACATCCGAATGAATGAGTTCGGCCCAAGGCCGCTCGGTCGAGGATATCTCTTCGGCTTCCATCATCGTGAATTCCGGAAATTCAATTTCGGAACGAACTGCGAGTCCAAAAAGCTTGTAATAGTAGATTGGTCGGGCCGTGGCGGTCATTACATGAATCCTGCTGTTCTTATTCTTGTCTAATGGTCAATACGCACCGAAAACAGCCACAGGCGTGAAGTCCTCACTACCTTCCTGACCAATGATTTCTATTGGGCCACTTCTTACCCAAGCATGGGCACCAAGTTTGTCGGTTTGGGAGTTATCGGGTTTGCGCTTCACGCCTAAGACCAGCTCACTTGGTATCCCCCTGACCTTCAACATTCCACGCGCGGAGAGCGCCAGCATGAGGCACGTGAACCGTGTGCCGAAAACCCGATGGACCACGAAATGAAGGGAGGCAATTTCGCTTGCAATGGCCTTGTCTTGATCACGGGCAGCATTTGATTGAGGAAGCGGTCCTGGTTGGCCCATCAGACCGCGCCAAGCCGAAAACGGAACGAGTCGAATTAAAAGCCACGCGCTGCTTAATCGCACAAAGGCCTCTGCGTACATGAGTTTCCGCTCGACTGGTAGCAACCAAAATCGGCGAAAGGCCCAGTAGATCTTTCTCAACTTCCTCATACCCAACTTCCAAATAGCATCAAGCGGATCCCAATTTAGACTACCGCGCCACCATGCTCCTCGAATGCAAATGTCGTGCCTTTACTAAACCGCACTCTGCAGATAATCGAGCCGTCATTCAGGCACTTGCTATACAACATCTTGTTCTGAAATACTCTGCCAATCGATGCACAACGCGATGAGTATTGCACCTAATTTCTGCTTTGGCCTGCACGGCGCCAGAAGAACCACAACCGCATAGCCGTCATCACTTCAGCAAACTTCATAACGCCCTCTGTGGTGGACTGATCGGCAGGACTGGTCGCGGCATCGCGAAATTCTTGCATATTGAACCATGGGCAGTCTTCAGAGAGGAGGCCATTCTGCACGGCTTCCATCGTGATTTGCAGGCTCTCCTCGCGCGCGGCTTTGCGAAATTTTTCGTTCGCTAAGTCGTGTTTCTCCGCATTGGGTGGAATAACATCTTCTAAGGCGCGCAAGGACAAACCACGAGGGCGATCGTCTAGAAGTAGAGCCTCTGGCGGCAGCATCATAAGGAATTCTAATAAGCGACGATCGGTTAAGGGGTATCGATACTGAAGCTGATGGGGTGCCGACCACGCAGCCCAAGTTTCCATCCGCATACCGATGTGCCCATGATCAAGGCAAGCTTTGATATTCTTCGCAGGATCTGGATAAAAACGTAAAGCCCTCTTTATGTCGCGGATATACCTACTATTTTTTGCAAAAACGTCTGTCCGCATAAAAGTCGATCTCTCAACTTTGTTTTGAAACCGACCAATTAGATTGTGCAGAAAATCAGGGAGCATTAGGTAAAATCCCCCCCTCCAAACCATACTCAGAACATTTGGAATATTCCTAAGACCGCGTGTGTGAAAGCGGATAAAGTTTGCGGCGTTCCTGAGTTTCAGCCGAGGAATAAGATAGCCAAGATAGCCAAACCCATGTGAGGAGAAACCCTCATCTCCACCCCAGCCCGATAAAACAACTCGAGCGCCATCCTTTGACGCGTTTGAGAGCGTGGGCAGTTCGTCTGCCAGATCCGCTATTCCCTCAACATCTAAGGGACGGGAGAAGAACTCAAAAATGTTTGAACCACTAGATCTGCCAAATTTGATGGGAATATCTTCTTGTTCGCCCACCAAAACAATGCGACGGCGCTCGTCTTTAGGGCCGTAGTCTGGGTGTTCTTTTGAGAAGGCTGGCGACCAAGTATAACCCCCGCAAAGGCTTTTGTTCTTCGTTTTCAAATATCTAGATGCAAGGACAGCTACCCCAGTTGAATCAATCCCACCACTTAGATGGGCTCCAACAAGATGGCTTGTGTGGCATCGGTCTTGGATAGCGCGCTCTAAAATCGCCCGGCAGGCGCGCGCATAAGCCTCTGGACTTTCCAATTCGATCTTCGATTTGACGGTTGGATTCCACCATCTGACAGTTTTGGTTTGACCCCGGTCGATAGAAACAAAATTTCCCGGCTTTAGCGTATGCAGGTCTTGATAGAACGTATCGGGGAGTGGATTTTCCGGGCTTGCCTGGAATGCTAAGATTGCCATGTCGTCAATCGGCCAAGTCCACTCGCGATGGTCCACGATGACTTTGGCGCTGGTGGACCACACAAGGGTGTCATTGCGTTGCGCCCAAAAAAGCGGTCGTGTTCCAATGTGATCGCGCACCAGAAAGAGGTAGTCGAGATCTGGATGAAAAACGGAGAACGCAAAATCCCCGACGATGTGAGACACGCACGCTTCTCGCCATTTTTCCCAAGCAAGCGCGATAAGTGCTGTATCAGAGAGCGCCGTAGCGTCTGCTTCTAGTAAATCTAGCTCAAGTAAAAGTTCAGTCCGATTGTCGATTATGGCGTCGGCGGATACAATAAAGCCTGACGGCGTAACAACAATCTTCTCAAATACGGCATGTGGTGAAATGACGAGTGTCGATTGAGCAATAAAGCTACACGATGAATATTTTTGATCAAAAGAGTCCGGCCCCCAAATACGAAGCTCAGCGGCGACCCTCTCTCTTTCGGTCTCGGTGTCTTTAGCACCTTGGCGATCAAATCGCCCGAAGATTGCACCCATAAACCCACGACGCCTTAGCCGCCCAGTGCTCAAAGAGAGCGAAATCCCGACTAGAAGTTCTATCCCTCATTGTAGAGGCAACCGGCAAGAGTTTTGCTTTTGGATCGCGTCCCAGTCGTCACAAACAGACGACCCGTCAACTTAATCTAACTGCGACTCACCAGTTGAGAACTCAACTCATTTCGATTGAAGCAAGAAGGGCTTAACTCCAAAAGAGTTAAGCCCTTCTCAGTGTCGTAATAAAGTAATCCAAAAATCAAATACCTGCCGAAGCAAGGGAAATGACAATCGGCAACAAATTAACGGCTGCCGGTTGGGATAGAACCAAACGCTGGCGGCGTGCCATTGTTGAAGTTGGTCACTTGATTTTCAAATTGGGTAGCTACAATGCCGCCCAAGGTAGCTGCGATATCCAGTTCTTCAACGACTGGTGCAGTCCAAGTCTTTTTCATCATCACGTTATCTCCTTCTACGTTATGATTACCATATGTATAACAGGGCTCTATTGTGAGTCAAATGATTTTTAAATAATTCCAATGCATTAGTCTCCTAATAGGCGAATTTTTCCGACTTTATACAGTACTGCGCAGTACAATGAGATTTGCTTCTTCCATTTTCTTTAAAAAATGAATCACTTGGCCGTAGCAGGTTTCATGATCGACCTCATAGGCCTCCATAAGCGCAGCGCAAATACCATCGATATCCATGGGGTCCACAAGCAGATTCCAGATGTCTGCGCCAACGCTACCGGTGGCGAAGTATTTTCCAGCTCGCTCGTCAAAGAAGACAATTTCGTCACCAAGCATACTGCCTTGAACATTAGCGCGTACGTAGATGGGTTTCCCTGGGTTCTCAGTCATAACATGTCTCTCGTTCTGTTGGTTTTGGACTTTTCGGAACAAACCTACCTTTGATTAGGTGGCCTTCTGAAGATAACTTGGACGGGATAGGGCATCTGTGAAATTTCATCAACCTTACCCTGGATGTCCAACCATTGTTAAACTTGCCGCTTACAAGTAGTTCTTTGCCTGCATATTAAAAAGCCGAGCGTAAGCTCCGTTTCTCAGCAAAAGCTCATCGTGAGTACCTGCTTCGCTTATCTCTCCGTTTTCGAGGACATAGGTATAGTCTGCCTGGCGAACGGTGGATAACCGATGACTGATGATGAGAGCGCCGCGCCCACCTAGTCGCTCTCGGAAATTCTCGAAAAGCTCATACTCCGCTGCTGGATCAACCGCGCTGGTCGGCTCGTCCATAATAACGAATTGAGACTTTGGAAAGAAGGAGCGCGCCAAAGCGACGCGTTGCCATTGGCCAATGCTGAGGTCATGGCCATCATCAAAGAGCTTTGTCAGCGGCGTTTGGTAGGCCAGCGGTAATTCTTCGATGAAGGAGTCTGCGCCTGCCTCGGTTGCTGCCTGACGAATCTCCGCTTCCCCATGCGGAAGCGCAACATTTCCAAAACGAATATTGTTGGTAACCGTCTCAGCATAACAGGAATAATCTTGGAAAATTACGCTGAAGAGCTCGCGATAGGCATCAGGATCAAGCTTCCGAATGTCGACACCATCGAGAAGAATTCGGCCTGCTGTCGGATCATACAAACGGTTTAAAAGCTTGATGAGCGTGGTCTTGCCGGACCCGTTCTCACCTACCAAAGCGATGATTTTCCCGGGCTGCAGGGCAAAATTCAGACCTGATACTGACGGCCGACTTGCACCTTCATAGGTAAAGCTGACGTTCTCCATCCAAATGCCACGGTTCATCGGAAGCGTAATCGCGACTGGATTAGGATCGCGGACAATTCGCGGCATCGTGTCAAAGAATTCAAAAAGACGTCCCAGATACAAATGGTCATCAACCAGCTTTGAAATGCTCGCGACAACTTCGTTTCCAGAGCCTTCAGCCCGACGAAGCAATAGAACAAACATGACAACTTGGCCCAGCGACAGCGTACCTTTCAGCGCGGAATCAATTAAAAAGGCAGCCGCCCCCATAAACACCAGGGACGCGATGGCCGTCACAATGAGTTCTGCCACAGCGCGCTTTTGCTCAATGGCCATGTGCTCCACGCGAATTTTAGTCTGCATCTCCTTATACTGGGAAGCAAAGAAGCCTCCTAAGCCGTTGATCCGCATTTCCTTGGCGTGATGGTTGGACGTGATCATCCAGTCCAAATAGCTGACCCGGCGCTCAAGCTGCGCCCGCGTCATGCGCCATTGAAACAGCCGTCGCGTGAAGATGAGGCGCACCAAAAGGGCTAGGCCGACGGTTACGAGCAAGACAGGCAATAAACGCCACTCAATGGCGGTGAGCATGATTAGGATGGCGACAAGGACAACAACACCGCGAAGTCCGGAAATGACATTGCCAATAACTTGTGCCGGCCGTTGCCCGCCCGCCTCGCGCGCCTTTTGAAGTGAGTCAAGATAGAGTGGGCTTTCATAAAAGCTCAGATCTAGCTCAATAGCTCGTGTGTGGATCTTACTGCTTACCAAGTCGCCTACGAGGAACCCCTGACGCATACGCAACAGATTAGCCAACGACTGCGCCATAGCGGCAAGGATTAGGCTACCGCCAGTCAGTGCTAAATTGAAGAAGATTTCTTGGTTGGCGTGCGACGACTGCAAGCCCTTACCAATTGAATCCACAAGCAGTTTGATGGCATAAAGCGATCCAATTGAAAGGGCCGCCTCCAGCACAGTTGCCAGAATCACGCCTGCGGTCAGCCATGGACCACTTTCGATCAAGATGCTCCAAACGCGTCTGGAAGTCGCCCAAACCGCTTGCAGGGTCGCTCGCACTTGGCCGACCAAGCTGATGCCGTTGGCTTGGTTCACTGCGCCGACAACCGCTTCTTAAAGTTACCGAACAGCGCCGCGAAGTTCTCGAGATAATAGAGCCATTCCAAAGGTCTAGCGCGCCGCTTGGCAATGTACTGATAAACAGTTGGCTGCATTCTACGAAGTGCGGACTGAAGCCAAAAAGAGAATTTCCGATCGGCATCGAATTGCCATTGGTCGCCAAAGTCAAAGAGGAACATGGCGTCCCAACTTTCCAATTCAAAGGCCGAGTCACCCGGCAGCCCCCGCAGCGCAGCGTCCAAGAATATCCCGCCCGGAGTCTGGTTCAGCACGGACGGCCATTCTGAGGGAACCGCCGTCAGACGCGCAAACTCGATGGCGGCCTCAACCGTAGGCTTGAGTCCAACTTCTGTCGCAATCTTGAGAACTTCCTGCCGGTCAAAGGTTGGATGCGTACTTAATGCGTCGACGTCGGCGACCCAATGTAGGCGGGACCAGAAATGGCGGGAATGATGATAAGTGATGTACACAAAATGCCAGGCCGTCGACAAAGTCTGAACTGTCTGATCCCCCACTTGCATGCTGTGAGTTTCATTCAATATTCGCGCAACTGGAAAAATGGGTGTGGATTTCTCGATGTAGCGGTGCAGCTCTATATGCACATTATCTTTGCTGAACAGGGAAATGACATCTGAATGTCGAATCGCGAACGATAAATCTTGTTCGTGCTCAATGAAGGTCCCTGCGTCTGGGTCCAACACAAAGCGATAACCTTGGGCGTGAGCGAGGCGCGCAACCTTCGCATAGTCGCGCTCGGCAACCAGAATGTCGACATCAACGCAGGAACGCATTGCCGGATCGCGATAAAAGCGATGCGCTAAAGCGGGCCCTTTCATATAGGCATGGCAAGCTCCGACAGGTGCAATGCAATCACGATGAAAGGCTGTCATGCCGGCAGTCAGCTTTAAGGCGCTGAAAGTCTGAGCCATGGTCATCAGACGCATGTCGCTCAGGATCGCCTCAGGCAATGACTTGGGCTTAAGTGCAAACAGATGCTTGTAAACAAACGGCAGACTTGCGTTGTGGGTAGCTAGGATAACGAGCTCTTCCCAATCTTGAATCTGATCCATCAGGTTCAATGCGGTCGCGGTCAACTCAGGTGAAAGCGTGTCACGCGCCAGAAGCAACAACAACTGCGCTGTTGCATCACTTCTTGCAGGACCTTTTTCAGCTAAACTCTTCATCTCTAGAAGTCCTTATCACCTTTATAGTCATCACAGATATAGAATCATCCCAGCGCTTTATTCTAGAAAGCGCACGCAGACCAATCCAATATGAGCGGTTTGACTTCTCAGTCTCCGCAGTTATTCACAGCAAATTTCGAGCCAGTTTCGCCTGTTGTTACTGTGAATAATATTTGGAGTAAGAGTTGTAGTATGAGGCGGAGTCGCCGCGTGTGTATTTGGATTGTGCTTTGAAGTCGACGGAGTTGAGTGCGACGCCGCGAGGTGTGATGCGTGCGGATTGGAGTTCGTGGACGGCGATGCGGATGGCGTCGCCGGTGGTAGCACCCCAGCGGACGACGAGGATGACGGCATCGGCTTGTCGGGCCATGGTTTGTGTTTCGGCGACGGCGAGGACGGGTGCGGTATCGACGACGATGAACTGGTAGTGGGGTCGCAGGGTGTCGAGGAGGCCTGAGAAGCGCTCGAGGGCTTGATCGACGCCGGTACGGTCGTTGATGGCTTGGGTTGGCAGGATATCGAGATCGGTGAGGAGATCGCGCGAGAGGGCGGCTTCCAGACGGTCGTGATGGTTGATGACCTCGACGAGATTGGTTTTGGCTTCGAGGCCGGCGATGGCGGCGATGGTTGGCCTGCGGATATCGGCTTCGATGAGGATGGTTTTAGCCCCGGACATGGCGAGGGTTCTGGCGAAGGCCAGCGCGGTGGTGGACTTGCCTTCCCCGGCGACGGCCGACGAGAACAGGATGACTTGCGGGATTGTTTCGCCGTCGGGGGCGAGGATGAGGTCGGCGCGCAGTTGGCGCAGGGCCTCGGCATAGAGCGAGAGGGGTTTGACTGCGACATAGTCCGCAGGCCCTTGTCCCCCGGTTGCGGCGAGGTCTTTGACTTCGCGTGCGGTGAGCTTGGGGACGGAGACGAGGCAAGGGGCTCCGGTCCAGTCTTCAACCGCTTGGGGGGTGCGTAGGCCGCGCTGGAGGCTTTCGAGGAGCACGATCAGACCTGCAGCGAGGGCAAGGCCTGCGAGCAGGCCTTGGGCGAGATCTTGGGCGGGCTTGGGTGAGTCTGGGCGGCCTGGGACTTGGCCACGTACGATGATACGGCCGTCTGGACGCTGAAGCTTTTCAAGGTCGGTGATTTGCTGCAGGCGCTGCACATAGCCTTGATAGGTGGCTTCGGTGGCGGTGACTTGGCTTTGCAGCTGTTGTTGTACCGAGGCGCGGCGGGTGTCGCGACCCAAAGCTGCGGTCCAGCGGGCGAGTTCTGCCTCAATGGCAGCGACACGGCGTTGGGCAACCTGAAGCTCATTGGAGCTGCCCCGTGAGACGCGGCCAATTTCTTGTTGGAGCTGGCGGCGGATATCGACGAGCTGCTCGCGGGCGACCTGCATCTGCGGGTGGGCGGGTCCATAGCGGACTGAGAGTTCAGAGATGCGGCGCTGGACTTCACCTTCACTGACGCGCAAGGCCTGAACGGCGGGGGAATCATAAACTTCCCCGACACCGGTTGACACACCCCCGCCAGAACCGCGCGCTTGGCGCGCTGCGACGTCGGCGCGGGCTTGGCTTAACTGAGCCGACAAGGCACTGACTTGTTGGTCGGCAAGGCTCGACCCGCCGGCGACATTGAGCCCGCTGGCGGCACGCTCGGCCTGCAAGGCAGCCGATTGCCGCTTCAGATCAGCACCAACTTGTTCGACTTGTTGTTGCAGCCACACGCTGGCCTGACGGGTGGTGGAGAGCTTGGAATCCAATTGTTCAGCCAAATAGCCTTCAGCGACCGCATCCACGATTTGAGCGGCTTTGAGGGGGTTTGACGCCTTCATCTTGATGACGATGACTGTGCTGCCGGTGACGGTTTCAACACTTAATGCGCGCGCCAGCATGGCTTTTGTCACTTCAACTTGCCGGGCATCGGGAACTGGCAAGGCAACTTTATTGGGTGTTGCTGCTGGGAGTTTGGGAGACGTTGGCGCAGGTGCCTGATAGGACATATACGGATTGAATTCAGGGTCGTTTTGCAGGTTCAACTGACGAACCACCCGCTCCATCAACGCTGGCGAACGCAATGACTGCACTTCGTTCGACAGGCGCGGGCTGACCGCTTTAACCGTTGCGGTATCCTCACTGGCAATCTGGTTGCTCTGATCTTCAATCAAAATGGAGGTGGAAGACACATAGCTGACCGGGGTGACAGCTGTTTTCACAAACCCAGCGATCAAACCCAAGGCAATACCTGCCAACAAAATCGGCCAGCGGCGACGCAGCAAGTTAAACGCTGTGTCAATCATGGTCCCGATGGAACCATCATCACTGGGGGCGACCCGGGCGGCACGCGCACCTGAGTACGATAGCGAGCCTGCTTCTGACATTCCAAACTCCAATCACATACTGACATGTCAGCGAGCCTTATCATGGCCCACTCACTTTGAATTCTTAGAGCCCAAAGACCCCAACCAGAGATTCTCAAGAGCTCCCGGGACATAACAATCCCAAGACCGGAGCAATGCGCTTGAAGACGCTTTGCCCCCATATGAGACAACGCCACCTATCCCAAGATGGAACAACTGGCGTCATCTATGACCTGATCGGATGCTCCTGAGGGGACAAAAGCACGCTTTGCCCCTCAAAAACCCCTAACGACGTAGCGACAGACGTACGCTGTAGCGTGTCTCATCAAAATTCAGGCCAGCCACATTGTTGGTTTCAAGCTTCTCATTGGTGACATTAAACACCACAGACAGCCATTGGGTGAGCAAAAGCGCCCCCGAAGCGGTCAAAGTGGTACGCTCGTCACGACGTATAACATTATCATACTCAAATATCTCACGCTGGGCGCGCGCTGACAGTACCAAATTGGAACGTACATCCCAATCCACTTGTGCGCCCAGACCTGTCGTAACCGCTCCACCCGAACCTTGAACCGGAGAATCGGTGATGTTGCGCGTGGCAACCAAACCAACTGTCACCAAAGTCGTTGGGAACCATTCCACAGCCGCCCGGTACCCAAACGCCTCGGTGTCATCATAAAGCGCCGCGTCAAAGTTCTGCGCCAAATAGCCCACGGCCACTTCGCCGCGTGCGAGGTTGGACAAGTCAAAATTCACCCCAACCAGAGCTTGGTCTTGCGTTGAATCGCGCGAGGGGAACAAGCCGCCTGTCCGCTCTTGATAATTGCGGGTGCCATGGGTTGCGGTTGCGAAAATGGCTGTGCTGGGGGTGAGCGCAAAGTCGGTGCGCAGCGTCAGAGCCGCCCCTTCCGAATTACGATCAACCTGCGACAAGGTGGTGCCATTGGTCAAAGGTACCGGATCAAAGCTGACGTCGCTCACGTCCACATTGGCCGACAGACGCGTACGGGTCAGTTCCCACACACCGCCCACAGTCAAAGCGCTCGACTCATACTGGCCAGGCTCTGCCACATTGACCGGTAGGCCTGCCGTCGAGCGGCTCTCTACCCCTTCAAAATAGCGGTAAGCGGCTTGCAAATTGGCACCGCGACGAATGTCGAGACGCCCGGCAGCCTGCAGCTCAAGATCGGTTGAATCTTCCGTCGAGAAATCCTGATACACCGTACCAGCAACACCTGCCCCAAAGCTCACCGCATGGCGGCTCCAATTGGAGGCCAAAGTCATGCGCGGACGAATAATATAGCCCGTATCGCTTTGACTATTGGTGTTAGACCGCTTGGCATTGTCGGTTTGGAACGTATCGTAATCAATCGTCGGGCTCAAAACAAAGGCACCCAGACGCACATTGACCGGCTCAAGGCCCGCACCACGGGGCTTATCGCGCACCCCGCTGTTGCGGCCCCGGTCTACAAACTGGCCCCGATAGCTCGACACCGAACTATTCGAGCCAACCGCTTGCAAGGTCCCAAACTGGATCAAAGTCGGATTGGGATTGATAACTTGGGCAAACGCCAAGCTCGGAAGACCCACAAGGCTAGCCACAAGTCCAATTTGTATCGTTCGCATCATCTCGTTCACCACACTCACGCTGTTGCCAGCGTCGGATTGATCTTCAACAGACCTTCTAGCCTGTCTGCATAAAAATTTTCTCAATCAGGCTTTATGAAAAAGCCCACCTGCCTTCTGGCCTCATTTAAGGCGCGGGTTGATGGCTCGAGCCGGTCGAGGCACCTGCTCCTGCTGGCGGCAAGGGTAGACCCGTGCCACCGCCTGTATCCCCCGTAGCGCCCCCTGTTTGGGCCAAAGTCAAAGACCGCAAGCCCCGAAGCCCAGCTTGGTCAGCCTCACTGCACCATAAAGGGATCCGCTCGGGAGCGCGTTTGCGCAATTCTTCCAGCAATTCCCCAGACGGACATTGGCCCAGCAAACGCGTCAGCGCATCCACCACAACCGCAGAACTCGCCCCAGAGGCTTCAATCGTCGACGAAACCGCAGGCACCAAAGGCTGATTGGCGCTCGAGGCCGCTTGGATCGCGCTGACCAACTTAATCTGCAGCGATTGGGCTGTCTCAGCGGCAACCGCAACGCCTGATAAGCCAAGCATCATGAGCCCAGCCACACCCACCATCAGTTTCTTTATCATTGTCTTTTTCCTTACCCGACCACGCATCCAAGCCCAAGCCAGTCTTTCCCGACCGTGTCTTGAGGCCTGTCTTCTCGACCCTCTTATCGCCCCCTCAAGATCCACCCTATGGACCCCTCGAAAGCCTCTTTCGTCAAACCGACTATTCTTCCAAAACCTTAAACCTGCTTTCAGGCAAATACTCGCTTATTATCAAGGAATAACATTTACGAGTCCAGTCTTACCTAGAAGAACCGTTCAGGAATCCGAATAGTGTCACCTTTTTGCACGACCAGATCATTGGTCAGTCTATAACGCTTTTCCTTCGTTTCTCCTGCATGGCGAATGAATACCGTCCGAGTATCGGCACGGGTCGTAAATCCGCCCGCCAAAATCGCCGCATTGGTCACAGACAGCCCAGGACGCATCGGCAACTCACCCGTCTTGGCCACTTCCCCCATGATGAAAAATGACGACTTATCCACCCGCAGCGTATCACCCGATTGCACCAAAGCCCCTGAATCAAACGGCACCGCAATCTCTTGCTCACTACCCGCACGCTTAACAAACACCGTCTGGGTATCGGCCAATTCGCTAAAACCACCCGCCTGGGCCACCGCCGTACGCACCGTCAAACCCGGCGGAATCGGCATCTCACCTTGGGTGCGAACCTCGCCATAAATAAACATCGCCGACTTCTCGATCCGGATCGTATCCCCCGGCATCACCGGCACACCACTGCGCACCACAATCTCTTCTTCCCCAGACGCCCCCTCGCGGCGAATAAACACACGCTGGGTATTGGCCAAGGTCGTAAAGCCGCCCGCTTGGGCTACCGCATTCAACAACGTCAAACCCGACGCAAACGGATGCTCGCCTGGAGCCTTCACTTCCCCCAGCACAAAGATCGGCCGGAAGTTCAAAATCTGCGCACTCACTCGGGGATCAACCAAATAACCATTCTTCAATCGGCGCTCCACCTCGCGTTGGAACGTGCGCAAATTCATCCCCGCAGCCTGAACCTCGCCCACCAAGGGAATCGACGCCATACCGCCAGAGTCAATCACAAACTCACCCGATAAATCCGCCTCACCAAACACAATCAACCTAACCCGGTCATTGGGGGCCAACACATAATCCAAACCCGTGCCTGCGCCGCTAGCGGTCGCACTCTCACCACCCGTCTGGACCGCCACTGGGCTGCCCATCTGGCCACCACTCACCTGGGGCACAAACTGCGCCTGCGCCTGCGCCACACCCAGCGACCCAGTCATCATCAACGCGCTCACCACCAACCCTACAGCCAGCAACAAACCGCCTAAAACTCTCTTCATACCCTCACCAGATACAAGCATTGCTCTTCCTTATTTGTTTTCTCGCGGGCTCCAACCCGCTCGGGTATTTTTGTTTTCTCGCGGGCTCCAACCCGCTTGGGTATTTTCTCGCGGGCTCCAACCCGCTCGGGTATTTTTGTTTTCTCGCGGGCTCCAACCCGCTTGGGTATTTTCTCGCGGGCTCCAACCCGCTTGGGTATTTTTGTCTCTCGCGGGCTCCAACCCGCTCGGGTATTCTCTCGCGGGCTCCAGCCCGCAAGTCTTATAATATCCGACGCAAATCCAGCACAGCTCCCGCCGTCCGCAACAAAATGTGAAAATCCATCCCCGCATGACAATGCACCGCATAAAACGCATCATAACGCGCCTTCGCCTTCGGCTTCACACTGTTGCGACCATTCACCTGCGCCAATCCCGTAATCCCAGGACGCACGCTAAAACACTCCGGAAACAGCGTCCGACGGATCTTCGTCGTCGGGTCATTGCCCAATAATGGACGCGGACCCACCAAACTCATATCCCCCACAACCACCGACCAAAGCTGAGGCAACTCATCAATGCTCAGCTTACGCAAAAACTGACCAATCGGCGTCAAATACCCGCACGTCGCATCAAACGCCTCGCGCGGCATCGACGGTGCCTCTACCTGCATCGTGCGAAACTTCGGCATCATAAATTGGCTACCACCAAGCCCCACCCGACGCGACCAATACAAACCAGGACCCTTACTCGTCGCCTTCACCGCCACCCATACACACATCAAAAATGGCAACAAAAACAATAATAAAAACCCACTAACCATCACGTCAAACCAACGCTTACCACCATAGCCGTTCACACGCGTACACAACGCGTCTCCCTCAGCATACAGCCCTTCCATCCTATCTAAACTCAACATCCGTCCCCTCATCCTGTCCGGTCTTGTCGCGCCCGAGGGCCGAAACGTAACGGAGGCGATTTCGCCCTTTGGGTGAACGCGTGGCCGGCTAAAACGTTGCCTGGCAGGCGTCGGCAATAATCCCGATCTACGACGTGACATCTCTAAACTCTCAATATTAAATGCTTGTCCCTAGCGGGTCTTCAATGACCCTTCGCGGATATAAGTTCAAGTGGAAGGCAAGCTTGAATCAGGTCCAAGCGCTTTTCTCGATCTATGCGTTAACTCATAAGTAAGATGTTGATCAGAAATGGTAACCGTCAGAAACAATTTAGAATTTACGGTTCTCTTTTGGATGAGTTTTCGTTTTATCTGGTTTAGGTATTTACTTGTAATGAACAATAGAAATTCATTCTCAGAACATTTTGATTAAAATTGTGGCACATCGGTTACATGGATCGACGATTGTTTTCATTGATCATATAACCAGAAATCAGTATCTGTCCTGTCGATTGTAGCTTTTGATGTGGTCGGCTGTTGGCTAAGGATGCAAGCACGATACGAAGCCCTGACGAGCACGCGCTGAGACGGCCCGGTTTTAATGGCAGGCATTGGAGAATCGAAATTGTCTCGGACAGAATATCTGAAGGGAAGCATCGCTGTTGTCGGACTGGCGATTTCGGCGGCAGGAAGCTTCTTCACCTATCAGTCTTGGCGGGCTGAGCGCGCCGCAATCGGCCTTGACCTCTATGCCAGCCTTCCTCCCGGTGCCACAGCTCAAGCCGCCATGAGCCGAGCGACTTATGACCTCCGACTGCCACGTGACGCGCGCCTATGGGAACTTGAGGCCGACAGGCTTTTAAAGATTAGCCTAGAAGAAAACGCTGCGTCGGCGCGTGCTGCACTGACAAGGGCCCGTTTGCTTGCCCCTATGCGGTCGTCAATTCGCATGCGCGAGACTTATCTGGCTTTGCGGAAGCCAGAATCCGAGAGTAGCTTCAACGAGCACTTTCTCGAATGGCACCGCCTATCCCCACACGACACCACTATGCAGGACTGGCGCTTGGCCATTGCAGCATCAGGTTGGGTAAAGCTCAACCCTGAGGCACGCGATCGGGCGCTGAGTGATGCCGAGGATCTGTGCTTGCGATGGGGGAAACAAAGGACGATTCAGTTCGTCAATGGCTCTGACGCGGATGCGGGGCTGGCCACTGCATTGCGCCTGGAACGGGTCAAGCAGAAATGCGTTGGCGGCTAAACCTGCCGGATTGATTGTTTGATGCTTCAGGCCGATTTCGACGCTTCTTACGACGTGCCTTGCCACCCAGCCCGCCGCAATAGCCTAACAAAAACGCCCAAAACGCCGCGATTGCAGGAATAGACATCGGAAAATCAACCAAGCTTTGGGCGATTGCTGCACTGGCACCCAATAGTAGGGACACGGCTAGGACTGGCGAAGACGACCGTACTTTGAGTCCGTTAACCGCAAAGAGAACGATACCGGTCAAAAGGACACCCCAAGCCACCATGCCAATCAGGCCTGTCTCGGAGGTTATCAACAAGATTGAGTTTTGAGGCGTAATCACAATCATCGATGATGCGATTTGGGGGGCGTCGCGGAAGGGCTCCATTGCTCGTGCAAACGTCCCCGCACCCCAACCGAGGACTGGCCGCGTAAGCGTAAGATCCAGCCCTGGCTCCCAATCGGCAAATCGCCCATCAAATCCTTGCGCCAAATCGAGCGGTTGGATCGACAACCCCAGTTGCTCCGAAGCATTCCAGCCAATGAATAAAACAAGCAGAGCCGCGACACCGAATATGCTCGTCCGAAGGTGCGCACCCGGCCGCACGATGAGGGCAAGGCCGAATATGATTCCCAACGACAAAATCCAAGCGGCGCGCGACATGGTTAGAAATATACAAACGGCCGCTGCGGCAGCGAGCACGACAGCCCCAACCCTGACCCACAGTCTTTGCTTGCCTTTGTGTCGGCGATCTTCAGCAACAAAGGTTCCTAGACATACCGAGAAGACCATAACCATTAGAATTGCAAAGGTGTTGGCGTTCAGGAATGGTCCTTCCATGACAGTCTCACCGCCTGACTGCTGGAACGAACTTGCCGACAAGCCTGAAGAATGCAGCATGAATGCATACATAATCACCGAAAATGTCAAAATGCCGAGCAGCCAAAGAACAATCTCACGACGCTCACGATCCGCTCCAAAGATAGCGCCAAACACAAAAAAGGCGACGGCGGAGCCCATGGAAACCATCGCACGAAGCGTCAGGTCAACATCAACTGTGACGCTTTGAACCGGAAACCAAGATTTGTTGCCACCCGTCAAAAAGGGAATCGGGAGGAGCTGGGCGGCCATGACCAACCAGACAAGGACCAATCCAATCAGGGCCCATTTTGGATTTGGCACCTTGGCAAGTGCGGCTTGATTTTTTTTGTCGATTAAGGCCAGGACCAAGAGGCAGGAACTGATTGCCGCAAAGGCAGCTGTATCAAGGGGAACCTCAGCGCCGTGCCGATAGATTGCGCCAAAAAGCACGCCAAGCGCGATCAATGGCCAAAACCAGGGCCTTAAAACTTCGTGCCAAAGCTGGCTGAGCTCGCTTGGACGTTGTGGCAATGCCACCGGTTGCTCGGCGTCGCGATTGGCCCGCTGCAGGTTCTGCCTGGATGCCCCCGTCGCCAAAATTTGCGTTCCCTAGCTAGTTGAGAGTTGAACCGCTTTTCTGATAGGGCTTTGTCTGCCCATGGCGTTCATAACGTGCAAGTGTAGCTCTAAGCAATCCCACTTAAACTGGCAGCCCAAAATGCTTCATATGGGGTTCATTTGAAAGATGGTTAGGTGTAGAGAAACGCGCACTCTTTGTTGGAATTCTAAAGTCTTCTAAATCATATGCTGCGGCGGGACTGCGGCACCAAACTTGCTTTAGCCATCATGAGTTCTCATTTTGGACCTTTCAAATTACCGACTTTTCCAGATCGGGTGGAAATTGGATGAAATTAATCGGCGGACCTAGACCACGTCCAAACCGGGTGCCAGCGATAATCGCGCTGGCCGGACTGTCGAGTCTTGTCATCGGCTCTGCGGGCGTTGTTATTTGGAGCTCTTACGCACCTCCCACGACTTTGCCCGCGGGTATAGAGACGCTGCCACGGCTGCCACCGGCCCCAGCGATCCCGAATGACCCTATGGAGCTTGCATTTGGATCCGACAGGCCAGACTGGAACTTATCTGAATTCAACGTTGAAGGGACGGCTAACAACCCTTCAGTCTATGCCAATGTCAGCAAAGAAGACGCCCGCCGCTTCAACCAAAACCTACCATTTGCAACAGAACTCGGGGCCCCAGCTCGCCCCTTCATCTTGACGGCGAACAGCCCACTTGAACGTTCACGTGCCATGCATTGCATGAGCCTAGCGGTGTATTATGAGGCAGGTTCTGAAAGCGCCAGCGGCCAACATGCTGTTGCGCAAGTCGTCATCAATCGGATGCGACATCCTGCGTGGCCTCACTCTGTGTGTGGTGTCGTGTTCCAAGGGTCCGAGCGGCCAACCGGTTGCCAATTCACCTTCACGTGTGATGGCGCATTGAAGCGGCCGCCAAGTGGACGACGTTGGCGGATGGCCCAAGCCGTGGCTTCGTCTGCCCTAAGCGGATATGTTGCCACCGAAGTGGGCTTAGCAACACATTACCACACCGATTGGGTGGCACCGCGATGGGCCCCTAGCTTGAAGAAGCTAACCCAACTCGGCACACATATTTTTTATACTTGGAAGGGCAAAGGTGGCACGCCTGTGGCCTTCACAGCGCCCTACCCGGGAAAAGAGGCTTGGCCCCGAAAGGCGGCAGCAACCGCTCCTGAATTGGGCGAGGCAATCATCGAACCAGACCCGACTGATGGTTCAGGGCTTAGCGAAATCGATTTGGCTAAGTTGAATGCATTACGCACGCCCAATATGGCAAGTCAGCCTCAAGGTGGAACCAATGGCCTTGAGCAAAATCAAATCGTCAACGTCCGCGCGCGCGCTGAGTCCCTAGCCGCCCAGCAAAGCAGCGCAAGCGGCTTGGACGACCCCGACCCTGCCGCCCCTTTCAGCTTGCCAGCACCGGGTAAAGACGGACTAATGCCGGATCCCGATATTTCCCAGTTGGTCGCGAAGCCGCGTACAGTGCCGGAGCAAGCAAGCCCTCGCGCCCAATCGGCGCAAGCGGCTTCACCAGCTACCCAACAAGGCACTCCTGCACGCGACAAGCAGAGCAGTCGTGCCTTGGATGGTCTGTAACCTCAGACCGGTCGCATTTGTATGGAACCTTATCTGACCCAAAGCCGATCTTTCGTGCTCCGAGCGAGAACGCGAAATGGTGTGTTTTGGCGAAGTGCCATTCTGACCGGAGGGAGCCTGATCTGCCTAAGCATCAGTCCTTGGCTTAGCGCGCTGTTCGGTCTGGTGTTTTCTATTTTCCTACTGCGACCAGCGACAGCCATCTTCTGCTTATTGGGACTGGCCGCACTGTTGCCCCAAGGCAATTTGAACATTTTTGGCCCTGAAGCAGGCGAACCTGCGATCGAATTCATATTGGTATGGGCGGCTCTGTTCTTATCAGCACTCCTGATTGTTCGCGGCGATTGGCGTATTGGAACGGTGACAAAGATCACCTTGATTGCAGCCGGGCTCGGCGGCTTGATAACCCTCGCGACATCCAGTGCCTTGGTCGTCAGCATCTTTGCGCTCGCCCAGTTCTTAGTGCCCTTGTGCGCGTTAAGCATATGGCTAGACAATCTCTTTCGTCCAACGACCTGCGCGTTTGAAGCCCCATATGCGGTCGCGGGCGTTTTGACTGCTTTCGCATTTGGTTGTCTCGGGGTCTATGTTGTCGGCAACGGGTATGAATACAATAAGGTCGATTTTAACGGCCTAGCCTGGCAGCCCCAGATTGTAGGGCTATTTCTCGCCCCACTGGCCGTCTTGATCCTTTATTTGAGACGGCTCTCGCTCTGGTTAAGGCTTACGATACTGACTGTAAGCGTTGGTTTGATTTGGCTGGCCTGGAGCCGAACTGGCTTAGGCGGGCTTGTGTTGGTCGCTGCGATTGAAGCGACGCGCTTTGCCCTTAAGAAGCTGTGGAAGCCTGCCAGCGCCTCAGAGGGGTCTGGCAAGCGCCTGCGTCGCAGCCTTTCACGGCTGGGATTAGGGGGCCTCTATGCTGCCTGTGTTATCGGGTCCTTATGGTATGCTAGCGGGACATCCACGGCAGTGATCAAGCCTGATGCACCATCCCAATTGTTCAATTTGGAGGGCTACACCGCATCGCGGGGCATGCCGATTGCGCGTTCCTATGGCAATATTGAAGGCCACCTTGCAACGGGGATCGGGTTTGGGGTGCCTTCTGATCCAAGGCTATTGGATCCCTACACTGCCATCGAGAATCTCAGGATCCTCAAGACCGAAGGGCGGTTTGAGATTCTCATTGATAAAGGCAATTCCTATGTAGCTATTTTTGAGGAGGCCGGTTTGCTGGGCGCTCCGATCTGGCTCGCGCTCTTCTTCTTCATGCTTTACCGCGTGGCTGAAACAGGCCCCGTCGGCCGCGCGTTGGCAATTTTGTTCCTTGTCTGCGCGCTGGGAGAAGCCATTGTGTTTTCAGTCAGCGGCATTGGCTTATTGCACTGGGCGTCGTTGATCGCGGCCGCAGGCTTTGCGAAGCAGCCCCGACGGCGCGTCTCGCATCTGGTTCCAGCAGAATACACCTATGACAAGCTGGTCAAAAACCGCCGTGCCGAGGACCGAAACTAGGGGCTCGCCAAAGCGGCTAACCTATCAACCAGGCTTCAAGTCTGCACGCGTTACGTGCAACCAGTCGACCTTGTCAGCCTCCAAGCGGACTGAGGTCAGTCGACCGGTGGCATAGGCTCCGGTATCCACTCCGATGCGGCGATGATCGGCATAAGGCTCCATGTCTGGCGAATGGCCGTGCACCACAATCACTGGCAGAGCACGACGATCCTCCAGAAACTCGCTACGGATCCACAAAAGGTCATCATCCTTTTGCGCTTCAATCGCTTTGCCTGGGCGAATACCGGCATGGACAAAGAAGTACCCGCCTAGGCGATAGGCAAGTCCGAGATTCTGATAAAAATCCATATGGGCACTGGGGATGGAGCCCAACAATTGCTGAGCTGCAGCCTCCCAAACCTCGGGCTCAGACCGCGCCGTCGGCGGCGTGACGCCATAAGAAAGCATGGTGGGCGCACCGCCAAATTGCAGCCATTGGGGACCAAATTCGGGATGTTGCAGGAACGTCAAAAGCGCGTCTTCATGATTCCCCTTCAAGAAAACCCAGTTAAATCGATCATTCGCTTTGGCTTCAATCAACGTGTCGATCACCCCACTTGGGTCATCGCCCTTGTCTACATAATCGCCTAAAAAAATGATCGTCGGACGAACTTGATCAAGTTGCGCACTTTTATTGGCAATGGCTTCGAGCATAGCTTGCAAGAGGCCTAGGCTGCCATGAACGTCGCCGACCGCGTAAGCGACCTTGCCCGCGGGCATGAATTGGGTGCGCGTCTTCTCTACTTTTGACCACTTCCAAAACGACATCTACGCCAAAACACCTTTTGGACCTGAGAAAAATGACTGGCTGAACATGAGCGACATCTTAGCCGCATTTATCCCTTATGCGAAGCAGAGTCTGCGGCGTCGTGAATGAAACAGCCCCCGTGGGGCCTGCCGATGCTATTCGGACCGGCCACCCGTGGGTCGGATAGATAGGACGACCGGCTCAGACATGTCGGCCCCCTCAGAAGTAGTTTCCCAAGCTGAAGCCAAGGCAATTGTCGGCGACTGCGCTTCGCTTTCGCGACGCACGGGGGAGACTCGTGTTTCGAGATTGGTGAAAAGGCGCGAGCTGGGTTGCTCAGACTGGACCGCATCGGCCCAATCTAGCATGGATGTGCTCGACTGCCGCTTGACCCACGTATAGCCAGTCTCTTGAAAGCCAACGATCCAATCATTGAGATTATCCAACACGAGATCGCCTTGATCAGTGGAGATCACAAGGACTGCATGCAAGCTCGTGCGCGGAGAAACGGCAACCGCCAGATAAAGTGCGTTCTCCGGAATACCGGCATTAATCAGCGCGCGACGCTTCTCGAGGGCAAAATCCTCGCAATCGGCTAAGGGCCGTGTGCGCACGGTGCGATATTCCGGGGCAGAAAGTGGCATCGTCCAGAATTCGGTACGACCAAACGCAACCTGATCGGTCACACCAATCATCGCGCGATTAATTTGGCGATTGATCTGATTGATCTGGGCTAATTGCTCACGCGTGGCATTAAAGGCACGAATGGGTCGAGCAGATGGCGCAGCCATAACACGGGCCGGGATAGAATCGCTCAAATCGGGACCCAAGCCCGTCAGCATAAAGCCGTCTTCTTGTCGCTCGGGCCGGGCGCGCGTTGTGACGGTGATGTTGCACTGCTGAGGTAAGCGACGGCAGAATTCACGCAGTCCGTCTGGCGCGGTTTCACGAACGCCTACCAGCATCGCAGTGGCTTGACGCCGGCTTGCCGGCTGTGGCCTTGCAACCGGTTCTTGCCAATAGGCCTTCGACGAGGACTCGATGCTTTCCTGATTGGCAATGCGGCGCGCTACGAGACTGTTATCGACAGGGCTGGCTTCGGTACCGACGGCTAGACGATGCGGTACCTTCTCGACGGCTGCTTGTGGCGACGGCATTGACCAATTATCGACTGGGCGATGTGTGGAAACTGTGGAGCAGGCCGCCGTAAGCCAAAGCATTTGACCAAGTATGAGTAAGCTGACTGACCGTAACTTCACTGAACCATCCCCCAGTTGAGAGGTCAGTGTCCCACAAACATAATAAAACTTGGATTTTCTATTTGATAAAATTTTATTCTACGTCATTAAAATTGATAAATGAATTATTTATTCTAGCTTATTTTGATTTATACTAAGTTAATATCAAGTATAATTTTTGAATTCTCAGAGCGAATCTAGTAGAAATATATGTTTCCCGTGTTGAAAAAGCCAAATTGGCTGCCATGATGCATGGCCTCTTCTGATTTTCCGGAACATTTAGGGAGAGCAGCAAATATCCACCTCACCCGCCAAATATCCAACGAGTAAGCATAAGAAATGCCGCACCCATTGTGATAGCAATCTATTCCAATAGGCGGGGCGCACGTTATAGTCAGAGGCGTTGGGTAAAAGAATGAAAGGCCAGAGAAAATTATGAATCAGCCTTTCATTGCCATTATACTCGTCTTTGTATTCGCCACCCAGTTTAGTGAAGTAAAAGCTCAAAGAGCGACGGCTGGAACGGGCGACCTCGGAAGTACCACAACTGAGGGGAACACCTATTGGGTAGCCGCTCAATTGGCTTTGCAGCGCGGCGAAGGCGAGGCGGCATTTACCTCTTCCGACCGCGCCTGCCAAGAAGGAACGGCCATTGCGTGCACGGTCGCAGGGGAAATGATCGTCCAAGGCCAGACCAAGATGGGCACACCAGAGCAAAGTGTTGCGCTATTTCAAAAAGGTTGCGACCTTGGCAATGCCAACGCTTGTCAGGGTTTGGGTCTGATGCTTGTGCAAGGCATTGGTGTGGCCGCGGATGCCAAAAAAGGGCAAAACGTCATGCAGAAGGCCTGTCAGGCCAGCAACGCTATGGCCTGCGTCAATCTTGGCCTCATGTATAGAATGGGCTTGTTTGGCCCGCCTAACCCTAAAGAAGCCAATCTTTACCTCAATCGCGCTTTGGCGCTTCAGCCTGATAATGAGTTAGCTCTACAAGCGATCAAAGAAATCGGCCAGGCACCGCAAGTCCGCCCCCCCGCCGGTTCACCTCAAAAGCCATCTGCGCCAACGGTATCGACGACAGAATTGCGCGGCCGGCTCGCCAGTAATCCTGCCCCGGCCATGACAGCGGCATCAGGACCACAAGCTGCTCCGAATACTTGTTGGGACTACGTCACAACACAATGGAACACGGCGCGCGAATTCACGCCATCAAAGCCAACATGGAATCCCCCCGCATCCGTACAAGCTGTCACTTTAGGTGACGCACAAACAATTGGCCTTCTGATGCTTATAGCCAGCAGATCAGGGGCCACCCTCCCCGCTGGCATCCAATCACTGGCGGGCTGTCAAAGCCACTATGAGACCGCCCTGAGAGCTTTCCTGAGCCAGCAATGGACCATTGCCCCCAATGCATTGGCCCAGAACACAGTCATGCAAGTCAACCCTTCAATTGAATTGGCAGGCCAAACGGCAAATGGGGAGCAAACACTCCTGCTTATGATCGATATCGGCGGTAGCAGCCCACGGCCGCCGCCCTACGCCGACAAGACCTTTGCTATGTTCCGAGTGAATTGTGATGCGGGAGAAGTCACGCCCCAATTCTTCTTTCAAACCGACCGGCAAGGAAAGCTGCAGCCATCAACGACCAGTTCAATCGCCGCACCGCCTGCCACTGTCTCCGAACGCGCTCGAAGACTGGGCTGCGCCCCCCAATCAGAGCGACGCCTCTGGACGCAGCTAAGCGGCCTTGAGGCAGCGCTCTCACTACGATTTGAACAGGATCAACAGCAAACCCCTTGAATAGAGGCGTGCTTTCGCCCACTTGAGGGCGGCTAGTGGCGCTAGATCGACCACGCGAGGAGAAATGTCATGGGTCCACCAGGTCCAGTTGAATGGCTTTTGGGTACAGTTTTGGGTCTCTACCTGTGGGTCGTGATCGCGGGAGCTGTGATGAGCTGGCTCGTCGCTTTTGACATCATCAATCTACGAAACCGCTTTGTTGCGACAATCTATGACACGTGTGAGCGCCTAACGACGCCAGCGCTCAACCCGATCCGCAAAGTCATCCCCAATTTGGGCGGTGTGGACTTATCCCCCGTCGCGCTGATCATCGGCATCCAGTTTCTGCAAAACTTCGCCGTTCCCCTCATTCCGTTCTGATCTGAACACAGTGCCCTGATCTTGTTTGGATGGGGCCACACAGGATAGAGAAAAGCCTCACTGACCCTGAGGCGAGGACTTCCCATGAGCGCACGGATTATTGACGGCAAAGCCATTGCAGAGGCGGTCGATCAAGAAGTTGCGCGCGATGTTGAAAGCCTCGTCCAGACCTATGGCGCGCCGCCTTGCTTATGCGTGGTGCTCGTTGGCGATGATCCCGCTAGCCAAGTCTATGTGCGCAATAAGGGCCGCCGGACCCAAGCCGCTGGCATGATCTCGCGCGAGATCAAACTTCCCGCCAGTGTCAGCCAAGCCGAACTAGAGAGCCAAGTTAAAGCCCTGTCGGCTGATCCCGACGTCGACGGCATCCTCGTGCAACTACCTTTGCCAGCGGGCTTGAATAGCGATGCTGTGATCGCTTGTATCGACCCCGCCAAAGACGTGGACGGCCTGACCGAAGTTTCCGCCGGGCGACTGGTTCTGGGCCGTCTAGGCTTACGCCCCTGCACGCCGACGGGCTGCATCATCTTGGCCAAGCGCACTTTGGGCGACCTAAAGGGCGCACATGTTGTCGTGGTGGGCCGCTCTATTCTGGTTGGCAAACCAGCAGGGCTCTTGTTTTTGGCCGAAGACTGCACGGTTACGCTGGCCCATTCGCGGACGCGGGATCTCGCCTCCGTTTGTCGCTCAGCCGACATCTTGGTGCCAGCCGTCGGCCGGCCGGAAATGATTAAGGGCGCTTGGGTGAAGCCCGGTGCGACGGTGATCGATGTGGGGATCAACCGCGTCGATAATCCAGCTAAAGGCCCCGGTGCCACACGCCTTGTGGGCGATGTTGCCTATGAAGAGGCTTTTGAAGTTGCTGGTGCAATCACACCAGTTCCTGGCGGCGTGGGGCCAATGACCATAGCCTGTCTATTACAAAACACGTTGCAGGCCGCTTGTGCGCGACGTGGCTGGTCCGTGGGCTAACCACAGCCAGTCCTGCTTGCCAGAATGAGCCAATGTGCGACAAGGCAGGGGCGGAATCCTGTCCTGGGGGAACTATCATGCTGCGTTTTCTGATCGCCTGCCTGTGCTTGATCTGGGCAAGCCCTGCTCTCGCAGACCCATCCTTTAAAGCCACCTCACCCGATGGAAAAATTGTGGTTGAGGTTGGCAGCTCTTACGGCGAAGCCACCTATCAGATCAGCCGCGCGGGAAAGCCAATCATCACCCGCTCCAAAATGGGCTTCTTGTTCACCAATGCGCCGAAATTTGACCGCTCGCTATCTGCGATCAGCCACACCACGCGCTCGTTTGAAGAAACTTGGGATTTGCCTTGGGGCGAAGCCAAGTCAGTCTTGAACCGCTACAACGAACTGACAGTCACGTTTGAAGATGGCCGGGGTGCGCCACGACAATTCTCGGTTACCTTCCGCGTCTATGATGATGGCGTTGGCTTCCGATACAACTTCCCAGACCAGCCGAACCTGAAGCAAGTCGCGATCGGCGAAGAGATGACGGAGTTCAATCTCGCTGAAGATGGCACCGCTTGGTGGCAACCGGCGGGCGAATGGAACCGCTATGAATATCTGTATAACCGCACACCAATCCGCGAAGTGGGCCAAGCCCATACGCCAATGACCGTGCGCACAAAGAGCGGCCTGCATTTGTCCTTCCACGAGGCCGCGCTGGTGGATTATTCATCGATGTGGCTGCGTCATGCAGGCGGCACAAAGTTTATCTCGACGCTCTCACCCAGCTCGCGCGGGGCTAAGGTGGTACGTACAGCGCCCTTCGCCACCCCGTGGCGGACGATCCAGATCAGCGATGATGCGGCTGGGCTGGTGATGAGCCATCTGATCCTCAATTTGAATGAACCTAACGCTTTGGGCGATGTATCTTGGGTCAAGCCTTTTAAATACATCGGCATCTGGTGGGAGATGCATATCAACAAGTCGACCTGGGGCAGCGGCCCTAAGCATGGCGCAACCACGGAGAATGCAAAACGCTATATCGACTTTGCCGCCGAGCACGGTTTTCGCGGCGTCCTGATAGAAGGCTGGAACAAGGGCTGGGATGGCGATTGGTTCGGCGGCGAGACAGGCTTTGACTTTACCACCGCTTATCCCGATTTCGACCTAAAGGCGGTCACAGACTATGCCCGGTCAAAGGGCGTTCATCTGGTCGGGCATCACGAAACAGCGGCTAATATCGCCAATTATGAGCCCCAGATGGAAGCCGCCTTTGCTCTCTATGAGAGCTTGGGCGTCGATAGCGTGAAGACGGGCTATGTCGCCGATGCGGGCGGGGCACGCTACCGCGATGCCAATGGCCAAATCGTGTTTGAATGGCACGATGGGCAAGAAGCCGTGCGCCATCACCTCCGGGTCGTTGAAACCGCTGCCCGCCACAAAATTGCGATCAATGCCCATGAGCCGATCAAGGACACGGGCCTGCGCCGAACCTATCCCAACTGGGTCTCGCGCGAAGGGGCTCGCGGCCAAGAATATAATGCGTGGGGCAATCCCGAGAACCCGCCAGAGCATGAAGTTAATTTGGTGTTCACCCGCATGTTGGCGGGCCCTATGGACTTCACACCCGGCATCTTTGCCATCAATCCGACCCAAGAAGGCCATCGGGCGCGGACGACAATTGCCAAGCAGCTTGCGCTTTATGTCGCGCTCTATAGCCCCATCCAGATGGCCGCAGACCTGCCGGAGCATTATCTGGCCAACCCGATGCCCTTCCAATTCATCAAGGACGTGCCCGTCGATTGGTCGGAGACGCGGGCCTTGAATGGCGAGGTGGGTGACTTTGTCACCATCGCCCGCAAGGATCGGGCGAGCGACAATTGGTATTTGGGTGCGATCACCGACGAGAATGCGCGACGCTTAAAGGTACCGCTCACCTTCCTTGATGCTGGGCGAACCTATAAGGCGCAAATCTATCGCGACGGGCCCAATGCCGATTGGGACAAAAATCCACTCAACATCGTGTTTGAGGAAAAGATCGTGACCCGCAACCAAGTGCTCGACATCCGCTTGGCAGCCGGGGGTGGCCAAGCGATTAGGTTTGTCGCCCAATAGATCCTATGCGGTCCGCGCCTGCATCCAAGCGGCGGCTTCGCCAATGGCAATGCGGGCGGCGGTCACTTGGGGCCACGTGTAATGGAACACATGGGGCATGTGTGGCACGATCTTGAGCCTCACATCGACCAGAGCCAGTCCAGCGGCTTTTGCCAAGCGCAGAGAGTCGGCCAACAAAACCTCCTCAGAGCCGACATGGATCAGGATGGGCGCAAGGCCGGACAAATCAGCCAAAACGGGCGACGCCAAAGGCCCTTGAGCAGACGCGCCGTTCAAATAGACCGCCGCCCAACGGTCTAGGCTTGCCTTGTCGACGATAAAGTCGGCTTCAGCCTTAGCCGCATAACTTGCTCCCTCTTGTTGAAGATTGGCCCAAGGGGAAATAACAAAAAGGCCTGCGGGTTGGGGCAGACCTTCCGCCTTCAGCTTTAACGCCGTTGCCATGGTCAAACCACCGCCGGCAGAATCGCCTGAGATAATGATTTTCGAAGCCGGAATCCCCTGATCCAGTAAGGCGCGATAGGCCAAGACGGCGTCGTCAATCGCGGCGGGAAATGGGTGCTCGGGTGCCAAGCGATAGTCAACTGAATAGGCACTCATGCCCGAGGTTGCCACAAATTGCGCGACCATGTGGCTGTGGCTCTTGGGCGACCCAATCACATAGCCACCACCATGGAGGTACAGCAAAGTCGCAGTTCCCGACGTGTCCGATCCCGTGAGTTTCTCAGCCGGCACGCCATTGAGGCTAACCTCTGTCGCACTTACCCCCTCAGCCAAAGGATAGAGCTGCCCCATGGCATCGTAATCGAGGCGCAACTTGGTGACGTTGGGCGGCTCGCGTAGCTGATCCGTCATCGCTTGTACTTGCACGCGCACCGCTGCGACTTCAGCCTGACTGATGGATGCTGGAACTTCGTGGCCCATGTTGTTTCCCCCTATTTTATCCTACCGTGCAGCAGAGGCCATGGGTATGCAAGCAAGAGCTAAGCGAATGGGTTCAGTACCATGGCTTTGAGAGTCTGATCTTGTGGACTACGCCATCTCTCTAAACCGATGTCAGAACCGGACGGCAGCGTAGGAATTGGGGCATCAGCCCGATAGGTACGAAACAGCCGGTCCCAAAAGGAAAAGCTAAACCCATAATTGCTGTTGGTCGCCACGGGGTTGGGATTGTGGTGGATCAAGTGCATGGCTGGAGTCACGAAGACCCAGCGCAGCGCTGTGTCTAAAGGCTTGGGCAGCGCAATATTGGCGTGCGTGAACAAGGCCCCGGCACCCAAAACCAATTCGAAGGCAAACACCAAAGCAGGCGGGGCGCCCAAGAGCGCGACGACGCTACCCTTAAAAATCAGCGATGCCATGATTTCAAACGGATGAAATCGCAAGGCCGTGGTTACATCCATCACCACGTCACTGTGATGGAGGCGGTGAAGGCGCCAGAAAAAGGGAATCTTATGACTAAGGACGTGTTGACTCCAAACTGCGAGGTCTAAAATCAAGAAGCACGCGACCCAGACCCAAATTCCGCTCAGTTCCAGCCAATTCACCAAGCCAAAGTCGATCTGTTGCACAAAGCTTGCCACGGATGCCAAGCCACCAGCCAGCACGAGGCGTGAAACCAAGGATCCCAAAAGCGATAGGGCTCCGTGGCGGGCGATACGCGCGGCTGTAACTTGTGACGAGCGAGCGGGGCGCATCCACTCAAGAATCGCAAACAGGGCTAGTAGACCAAGTGTCGTAGCGAGGCGGAGCGAGGCATCGGTCATGCCGATTTCAATATCCCCGAAAGCGCCTTGATTTCAATCAAGCGTCCGGAGCTGCGCCGCCAGGCAAGACCAATTTGTCGTCCGATCACCGGTGGGGTAAAGGCGCGCACCACGAGTCCGTCGGCGGCAATGCCAGCATCGGCAGCGATCTTGGGCAACAACGAAATGCCGAGTCCCCCAGCGGCCATTTGCACCAAGGTAAACAATGATGTCGCTCGAACTTCTTCTTGGCCGGGCCGCGTCATGCCACATACGCCAATCGCGTGATCGCGCAGACAATGACCATCTTCCAACAATAAAACGGGCTCGCCTTCCAAGTCTGCTGCCGACAAGTCAGCCTTCTTGGAAAGCGGATGGTCTGGTGGGCCAACGAACAAAAACTCATCGTCAAACAAAGGCATGGTGTCGATGCCTTGGGCTTCATAAGGCAATGCAATCAATGCTGCATCTAGGGTATGCGCGCGAAGTCCATCGATCAATCGACTGGTTAAATCCTCACGCAAATAGAGTTTGAGTTTGGGGAAAGCCGCTTTTGCGCGCGGCAGGACCTTAGGCAAAAAGAAGGGCGCAATCGTTGGGATGACACCCAAACGGAATGGCCCGGTCAAAGGTTCTGCAGCACCCTGTACCGCCTCCCCCAATTCATCGACTGCTGACAGGATGGCGCGGGCGCGGGCGGCGGCAATCTCGCCAGCTGGTGTTAGCGTCGCCCCACTCCGGCCTCGCTCAATCAGCTTTGTGCCCAGAATGGATTCCAGCTCTTTGATCGCCGCAGACAGTGACGGCTGGGTAACGAGGGCTTGTTCAGCAGCGGCGACAAACGAGCCATGCTCGGCAATCGCCGTTAAAAAGGATAATTGACGCAAAGTGGGTTGAGACATGGGAGTGCTATATCCCAAACCGCAGGAATGTCATTATCCGCATCAAGATGAACGAATTGCAACTTGACGGTCATGTAGGGATCGCCCATGCCGATCCGACGTAAAGTTAAGCCTCTAAGTGTTTGGGAGACCAACATGCAACAATTATTTGACCGCCGATCTGTTCTGCTTGCAGGTGCTGCTATGACCGCTTCAACCGCTTTGCCCGCCTTCGCCCAATCGTCTGCGCCTCGCCGCGGTGCCCCCTTGGGACCAATCGCCAAGAAAATTGCCCATGAGATCACACAACATGGCCAGACGCGCACGGACAATTATCACTGGCTGCGCGACGCCAATTGGCAAGCCGTCATTGATGAACCGTCAAAGCTGAGCGACGAAATCCGCACCCATATTGAAGCCGAGAACGCCTATACGAAGAACGTGCTTTTGGACCCAACCGCGAAGTTGCGCGCAGATTTGTTTGAAGAGCTAAAGGGCAAAATCAAGCAGGATGATTCGAGCGTGCCGGCCCGTGACGGTGCTTGGGCTTACGCCACTCGTTTCCGTACGGGCGGCCAGTATCCGATCGTCTACCGCAAGGCTGTGGATCCCGCCACGGGCGAAGTAACGGGCGCCGAGCAAATTTTGATCGATGGCGACAAGGAATCCAAGGGCGAAAAATTCTGGCGCTTGCAGGATTGGGAACAAAACCCTGACCAAGACCTCTTGGCCTATTTCGTTGACTATGAAGGCGGCAACAAGGTCACCTTACGGTTCCGCGCCACCGCCAATGGCTCTGATCTGCCCTATAAGATCGAGGGCGCATCTGCGGGCCTCGTTTGGGCAAAAGATGGCCGAACCTGTTTCTATTGCTTGTTAGACGACAATTTCCGTGTCGCTAAAATCATGCGCCACGTCGTGGGGGAAGACCCAAAGACCGACGTGATGATCTTTGAGGAGAAGGACGCCTCTTTTCAGACCGGTATTGGTAAAACTTCCTCAGGCGATTACCTGCTTATTTATCGGTCGCAGAGCGAGAGCTCTGACGTTCTAATCCTGCCATTGGCGACACCAACCGCCAAGCCAAAGCGGTTTACACCTTATCGCAAGGGCGTTGAATATCTACCAAATCACCATGGTGGGCATTTCTACATCCGCAATAATTCTGGCGGCGCGATTGACTTCAAGATTTCGAAAACACCAGTCGCCAAGACCAATGCGGCGAACTGGACGGATTTCGTCGCCCATGAAGCAGGTCGCTTCATTGAGAGCGTCAACCTTTATGCCGGCCATATGGTCCGCGAAGAATCGGTCGATGCCCTGCCCCGCTTGACGGTACGCAACATGGCGAGCGGCAAAGAGCATCAGATCGACTTCCCAGAAGAAGCCTATGATTTGTCGGTTTTGCGTGGGTTTGAGTGGAAGACGACAAATCTACGCTTTACTTATAACTCACCATCAACCCCAACCGAGACGTGGGATTACGATCTGAATTCCAAGGCTCGCACCTTGCGCAAGACCCAAGAAATTCCGTCGGGCCATGACAAAAATAATTATGTCGTGCGGCGCACAGTGGCGGTTGCGAGCGACGGTGCACGTGTGCCGCTGACAATCCTCTACCATAAGAAAACCCCGATCGACGGCACGGCACCTGCCCTGCTCTATGGCTATGGGTCTTATGGCATTTCAATGCCGGCCAGCTTCTCGACTGCGCGTCTGCCCTTGGTCGATCGCGGCATGGTCTATTGCATCGCGCACATCCGTGGCGGCCAAGATCGTGGCTATCAATGGTATCTCGATGGCAAGTTGATGAAGAAGCAGAATACCTTCTCGGATTTTGCCCGTGCGGCGGAAGCCTTGGTTGAGCAGAAGTTTGCAGCACCTAAGCAGATCGTCATTGAAGGTCGCTCAGCAGGTGGCCTCTTGGTTGGTGCCGTGATGAACCAGCGGCCTGAGCTGTTCGCCGGGGTTATTGGCGGTGTGGCCTTTGTCGACGTGATCAACACGATTTCCGACGCGGAATTGCCCCTCACGCCACCAGAGTGGACCGAATGGGGCGACCCGATCAAGTCGAAAGCGGCATTCGACTATATGATGGCCTATAGCCCCTACGACCAAGTTGGTACCAAGGCCTATCCACCCCTGTTCGCCCAGACTGCGCTGTCTGACAGCCAAGTCACCTATTGGGAGCCAACCAAATGGGTAGCGAAACTGCGGGAATTGAGCCCCGAGGCAGGGCCATTCATGCTCAATGTGAACATGACGGCGGGCCATGGCGGCGCATCTGGTCGATTTGATCGTCTGAAAGAAGTGGCCGACAGCCACGCCTTCGCACTTTGGTGCGTCGGCAAAGCCTAAACCAGCGGACAGCCCTCAATGGTTATGCGGTGCATGAGACGAAAGTCGCCGTGATAGTCGTTGAGGGCGTAATGCCAGGTGGCTCGATTGTCCCAAAAGGCGACTGAGCCCGGCTGCCACACAAAGCGGGTTGTGTAGGCGTCATTCGTCGCATGTTGGTAGAGATAGCTTAACAGCGGCCAACTCTCTTCCTGTGTCCAGCCTTCAAAATGCAACGTGAAGGCTGGGTTCACATAAAGCGCCTTACGGCCACTTAAAGGGTGGGTAATCACCACGGGGTGGATAGCATCTTGGGTTGCCGCTTCGGCGTTGCCGATCCGCTGTTCTCCGTCACCGCGATAAGCGCCTTGCGCCCCAAACACGTGACGACTGGAGTGCACTGCCCGCAGCCGCGACAATGTGTCTTTCAAGCCGTCTGACAGGCCATCATAGGCCGCATACATCGATGCGAATAAGGTGTCTCCACCTGTCTGCGGGAGGTCGCGCGCGACCAGAACAGACCCCAAAGCTGGCTCTTGATCATAAGAATGATCAGTGTGCCACGCCCCACCAATATTGGTGGTTTGATCCTTCTCCTTGCGGACTTCGGCAATTTCTGGATGGGTCGGCGTAGCCTTAAAGAACCGGTTGATATTGATGGGTCCAAAGCGGCGAGCGAAGGCAATATGGTCGTCGGGCGTCAAGCTTTGATCGCGGAAGAACAGCACCCCATGATCCGCAAATGCCTGCTGCAAAAGGGCTTCTTGCCCATTTGTCAATCCGCGCAAATCCACCCCGTGCACGACGGCACCAACTCCGCTCAAAGCCTCTAGCTGCATCCTCACCACCTAAGTCTTTTTTCTTAGGCCGCAGTGTGATGGGAAATGCGCGGCGGTCAAGCTCGGATTACGTGATAGGGCGGGCATGCTGGAACCAAGACATGCCCGCCCTCAAGTTACGTTAAGCGGCGCGCACGCGGATCAGGAAGTTGTCGACTTCGTCGCGCAACTTGGTTGCTTGAATGCCAAGCTCTCGTGCGGCGGCTAAGGATTGCTCAGACGCGGCACCTGTCTCGGCAGAGCCCGCTTGGACGAGGCCAATCGACTGCGAGACTTCAGACGTACCATTGGCAACGTCGATTGTGTTGCGGGTAATTTCATTAACCACAACCATCTGCTCCTCCACCGCAGCACTGATAGAAGCCGAGATTTGATTAATCTCGCCAATCGTGCTGCTGATGCCGGAAATAGCCGCGACAGCTTCATTCGTTGCGGCCTGAACCTCGTTGATCTGAACAGAGATTTCATCGGTAGCCTTCGAAGTCTGCTCTGCAAGGCTTTTGACCTCGGAAGCTACCACGGCAAACCCTTTACCAGCCGGGCCGGCACGAGCGGCTTCAATTGTCGCATTCAGCGCCAGCAGATTGGTCTGCGAGGCAATGTCCGAGATCAACGAGACAACTTGGCCAATTTTCTCGGCAGCACGGGACAAGGCATGGACTGTGTCATTGGTGAGCGTGGCCCTTTGCTCTGCCTGGCGGGCAATTGAAGCCGCTGAGGTTACTTGCTGAGCAATCTCGCGGATCGAGGCACTCAATTCCTCAGACGCTGACGCCACCGTCTGTACATTGGCCGAAGATGTGGCCGCACTATGAGCCACTGAGTCAGAGTGCGCGCTGGTATCTCGCGCTGTGCGAGCCAGCGCTTCTGAAGTCGCGGTCAGTTCGGACGCAGAGGCTGCGACAATCTCAACCACTTGACCAACCGAGCGCTCTAAACTGTCGGCGAGGCCGTTCATCATGGCCCGTTTGTCTGCTTCGGCCTGCTCGCGCTGTTCGGCTTGGCTGTCCGACAAAGCTTTGACTTCGCGAGCATTGGTTTGGAAGACTTTCAACGCAGCGACCATCCCGCCAATTTCGTCATTGGACGCAAAGCGGTCGATATCGCCATCGAGTTTGCCTTCGGCCAAGGCGCGCATCTCGCCCGAAATCGCCACCACTCGGGCCGCTACGCGTTGGCTAATGAACCAAGTCAAGAAGCCGACCATGAAGAGCGACACCACCGCTTGGAACAACGTGAACATCAGCATGCTGTTGGCTGCATCGGAGATTTTGCTGGCCTCAGTGTCGAGGTCGCGCCCGGCAAGCGACACCAGCTCTTCGGCTGTTGCGAGTGCGGCCGAGGATTCGCCAAAGAAGCTGTTCAGATCGACGCCATAGCCCCCGTTTGCTGCGCTTGCGAACAGCTTAGATCGGGTTTGAGCGTAGGAACCAAAGTAGGTCGCTTCTATCTTGGAGACTGCAGTCTTGACCGCTTGAGGCGTATGCGGATGGCTGGTGCGCATCTTAATCTCGGTCATGGCCGCCTGCGCCCGAGCAGCGTACACGCTGGCTTGGCCCATTTGCTCGGCCGAAATGGGTGCTTGAGTCGCGGTGGCAATGGCTAGAATAGTGCGTTCTCGTCCACCAAATTCGCGCAACTCCCAAGCCAAACGTTGAATTGTTTGAAGGTTGATCACGGCGCTAGGGGCAACCGCATTTGCTGGCATCAGTTCAGAATCCAACGAGCGGATTGCTTCAACTGTAGACTTGATACTGGATGGCACGGAACGCACCAAGTTTGCATCCCGGGCAGCAGCATCCACAGCCAAGGCCGGATCCGCGCTTGTCCGTTGGTTCTTGATGGTTTCGAGATAACCCGATAGCGACTTGGCGAATAGATCGGGCCGATCAAGGTGAGGGGTTTCAGCCACCAGAGTTTTCAACTCGCTGAACCCTTTATCGACGATTGCGCGCTGTTGAGTCAGCAGGCCAGCAAGCTCAGCTGGTAGAGCGCTAGGCAGGTTCAAGCCGACCTGCGTCAGCGAACGCTCAAGCGACAACTTCGTGGTTGCGTCATACAATTTGTCACTTACCAACACTGACGACACAAGCGCCAGACCGGCTTGCCGTTTCTCCCAGGATTGAGAGAGCGCAAAAGCAGAACACACAATGGTTGTAAGTGTAATGCCAGCGCAGGCAGCCATGGCGATAGTCTTCATAGACATGATTAGCTCCAATCATAGATCATCTATGATCAGACATAATGTTTATAGTGTTTCTTATTGCTTAATATATGCGGTCGGATGACGGATGCGTGATGTCACTCACAAACAAGTGAGCAGTTTACTTATTTTATCAGATTTAAAGCTTCGAACCAGTCAGTAAATCTATTAATAGAACTGCCGCTCGGGCCCCGCCAATGTGCAACTTGCCTGAAGCCAGCGGAGATTGATGCCAACCCGATTGGCCCCCTCATCTGCCCAAGAATAGGAGATGGCGCGTGGGTTTCCCTTTTCGTGCACGTAAAGCGTTAGGGACGGCCGATTGGTGCCATATGGCCATTCTGCTAGGCGTAGGCGCAGATAAAACTCCCGCGCGGGCGACTCATCGGTCTTTATGGCAAGTTCGCCGCCTTGATCATGGATCCAGCCGCGGTCAAATGTCCAACTTTCCGGGCCTACCCCGGTGTCGCCGTGCTTTGCACCCCGCAGGACTGAGGTCCAGCACGTAAATGGACGCGCTTTGTTGAGTTTGTGCGGAACATTGGCTTTGTTGCCATAGACATAGGCCCCAGTCTCATCGACCGCTTGGTCAAGGATGGTGAGGCTGCGGTTACTCAAGACAAGATTATCTGTGATCACCAACGTCTTGCCGCTGCGCTGCGACTTCACCCGACAGGCACCGGCCTTCATCGTCCCGACGAATTGTTGCTCTTGCCGACGCCAATAAACCTCACAGCCCGGGTAGAGCGTCATATTCGTCGGGGTTAGCTGTGCAAGCTTTGCAGGGTCCTGATATGCCCCCTTGATCGCCAGTGCCTGGTCGACTGAAGGCGCAAAAATCTCAAGCTTAATTGCTTTTTCTGCAGCATCGACGGAGAAGCGATATAGGCGCTGGCGATAGATTTTGTTGGGATCATTATCGGCATATTGCTCGACATAAAACATGTTCGGCCCGAACGCCGGTAAGGTAACTGGAGCAAAAATTGAGTGAATGCGCCCGTTGCGTTCGATCTCCGGCGTTTTGAGTTCACCGTCAAAATAGACCTGCAGATCATTGTCGTAGCGACCGGGGAAATACTCGAGCAGAACGCGCAAATCCTTCGCCAGAACGTCTTGCGCGGTCGGGGTACGCTCTTGCGCCATTGCGGCCGAGCCAGCGCATAAAGCCAGACCACACCAAGCCAAGCTGGTCATAGAGGGGAATAGCTTCGCGATCATGGGGGCCACCTTTTGGGTATAAAATCTCGGACAATTGGAAATATGATCATAAAAAAGCCCGACGCGGAAAGCGCCGGGCTTAATTGCTGCTAGGTCATGCCAAAGATCAGTAGTTGACCTTCAGTTCCAAACCAACGCTGCGACCGCGGCGTGGCATGAAGAAGAAGGCGCGTGGGCTGCCAGTGTCGATGCCCGATGCCGCAGCACCAGTCAGACCCGCCGCAGCAGCGGAGCCTTGGAACACGTCGAACCAACGCGTTGCGATGGGGATCGAGTCCTCATCGGTCAAATTCTTGCCCCAGAGCGACAATTTCCAACGCTCACCGCTCACGCCGACGCGGCCACCCACCAAAGTGGTTTCACCGGTTTCTGCACCGCCATGGACTTGGATATATTTGGTGCCTTCATAAGAAAGGTCGGCTGACGCAAACAATTCCAGATTCGCGCCCAATTGACGGGAATAGTCGATGTTGAAGCTGGCTTGGTCAGCCGGCACCAAGGGGATCTTAGCCCCGACGATAGATCCATTCGCGCCTGGCAGTGGCACGACCGAGCCGTTTGGCAAGGCTGGTGGATTTGGCGACCCGGCGACACGACGTGTGCTGGTGCAGGTTGTGCCAATCTGATAGCCGCCCGAAGTCAGCGTGTATTGGAACTCGTCACAGCCTTCTGTGAATTCTGTGCTGATATGCGAGTAATTCAGGCTGAAGCCTAAATTATCGGTCACACGGAAGCGGAAGTCCGCTTCAAAGCCCTTGATTTCGGCGTTACCTTGGTTGGTAACGATCGAGGTCAAAACACCACTCGAGCCCGAAACAGCCGTCGTCAACTGCATCTTGTCTGCCTTTGTGTCGTAAGCCGACAAGGCCAAGGTGCCACGACCATCAAACAAGCGGGCCTTATAGCCGACTTCGTAATTGGTCGAAGTTTCTGGGTCGAATTGTGGGAAGCCGTTGGCGATACCCAAAGTACCGTTCAAGCCGCCTGGCTTGGTGCCTTCAGCATAGATGGCATAGATGGTTTGGTTCTCATTCGGCTTCCAAGTCAGCGTCGCACGTGGCGTGAAGGAGTCGAAGTTACGCGAGTCATCATAGGTCAAGCCACCGACTGCCACGCCGGCCACGTTGGAACCGCCAACAAAGCCTGTGCAGGTGGGCGCAATTGTTGGATTCGAACGAACAGCGGCGCAGAAGTTTTGCGTAGACCGCTTTTCAGCTTGCTGGCGGGCTTCCAAGTCGATCGACAGCGTGTCGGTGATGTCGAAGCCCAAACGACCGAAGATCGCCCCGTTGGAGGTGGAGTTGGTCAAGTTCTTTTGTGTCATGATGACGCCATTGACGGGGGTAGCTGTCGCACCCGCATCGGCGGCGAAGTCAATCGAGAATCCCGTTTGGTCTAGGCTGTAGCCATACAGGCCCAACATCCAGCGGACGCGCTTATCTTGCGGCGAAGACAGCTTCACTTCCAAGGACATGTCCTTGGACTCCGTCGAACCAGAGCTGCCGAACAAAGAGTTGGAAGCCATGATCCCATTAGCACCGAGCGTCTGCGGGAAAGATGCCCCATTTAAGAAGTCCGAGTCAGAGCCGGTCTTCAGCGTTTCATCACGGAAGCCATAGCTGACATTGACCGTGTAGTCGTTCGGCAGATCGACATCGGCGATCAGCGATCCAAAAGTCAGGTCGCGCTCAACGCCTAAGAAAGGCGCAGCTGGGCGCGTGCCGCCACCACCTGTGTTCTGGAAATAAACGCCGGTATCCTTGATAACGCCGCAGAACCATTGGTTTGGATTATTATCGGTGGTGGCCGCAGCCCCACGATAGGCGTTCGAACGATAGCCGGGATAGCAATTGTTCTTGCTAGACGCTTGGAAGCCAAACGCACGTGGACCATCCTCGTCCTCAGCATGGACAACGCGAGCGCGCAGGGTGAGGCCTTGGACAGGACGGGCTTCCAAAACGCCGCTTACGGACTTGGTTTGCTCGGAACCGAGTGGATTGTCGTCTCGTGCAGCCGAATTTCCCCACTCCCCGTCATAGGTATAATAGCGCGCAGCTAAGCCACCCGACAACCAAGACGTGATCGGACCCGCCAAACGCAAGTTCGCAGTCTGCTCATTATGCGTGCCAATCGACAGCGTTGCGCCAGCCTTCAAAGAGGTGCCTGGGCTGTTGGTGATGAAGTTGATCGCACCCGAATAGGTGTTGCGACCATAAAGTGCCGATTGCGGCCCTTTGATCACTTCCACGCGGGCCACGTCGGCCAAATCGATCGAGGAGATATCGCCCTGATAATAGACACCATCGACGAAGTAAGCGGTACCGGCTTCCACGCCGGGCTGGGTACCTGCCAGAATGGACGCTGCACCGCGAACCACTGGGCGGTCGGTTGCGCGACCAAAGGCCTTGGAGAAAGACAGGCCGGGGGTGAAGCGCGCCAAATCGTCAATCGCCTGAATGTTCAAGCGCGACACGTCCGATGCGCCAACCGCGGTTACGGCAACTGGCGTTGAAATCAAACTCTCTTGAGTCTTACGAGCCGTCACGATGATGGTTTCAACTTTGGAACGATCTGCTTCCGTGTCCGTTGCGGCTTGAGCGAAGGAAGTACCGGGCATCGCAATTGCGAGGGCCATCAGGGCTGCAGAACCAGTCAAAAGTAAGCGCTGTGTCATATGGTCTTCCTCTATGGAATGTGGTCCCCGCCGCACACACTTACGACTGGATCACGGATGATGACATTTGTGTAAAGAGTATATCAAATTCTGGGAAGGTGTGTTCTGTGAAAATTTATATCGTTGTCTTGCTTTAGTGGCCAATGAGCAACACTTATCGCCAACTTGGGCGCAAAATGATCCGATATTCGGGCTAAATACTCTGTTTAGGTCACGCCTTTGAGTGCCTCCCTTGGCAGGAAGGCACTCAAGCGATCGAGGTTCCGCGACGGATTAAAGGGGGCCGGCTTGCACTTGTCTTAAAGCCCGGCGAGGATCGCGGTGCCCATATCGGCGGTCGAGAGGCTACCGCCTAAATCTGCTGTGCGTGCCCCTTTATTCAAAGCCGCTTCAACCGCCATGAAGAGTCTGTCTGCAAGCGGCACCTCCCCCAAGGACCAGCGCAAGGCCATTTCCAACGAAAGGATTGCGGCAACCGGATTGGCGAGGCCCTTGCCAGCGATGTCGGGTGCCGAGCCATGGATCGGCTCGTAAAGCCCGGGCTTACCAGCATCCCCGAGAGCTGCGGACGGCAAAAGCCCAATGGAGCCTGTGCAAGCAGCGGCAAGGTCAGACAAGACATCGCCAAAGAGATTGTCGGTCAATAGAACGTCGAATTGCTGTGGCGCGCGCACCAATTGCATGGCCGCATTGTCGGCATACATATGCTCTAGCTGGACATCACCATAATCGCTGGCATGCAAAGCCGTGACTTCCTGACGCCATAAAAGTCCGGATTCCATGACGTTCGACTTCTCAAGGCTTGTCACCTTGTTGGAACGCTTGCGCGCAAGTTCAAAGGCAACCCGGGCGACGCGGCGGATTTCGGCGCTGGTATAGATTTGATTGTCAAAGCCACGCTTGCTGCCGTCGGCCAAGGTCTCGATCCCGCGCGGCGTGCCGAAATAGACCCCGCCGGTCAGTTCACGAACAAAGACAATATCGAGCCCCTCAACAAGGTGTCGCTTTAGACCTGAGGCATCGGCCAATGCGGCGAAACAGAGAGCAGGACGAAGATTGGCATAGACGTCCATCTCTTTGCGAAGGCGCAATAGGCCCATTTCTGGGCGAAGCTCGCGGGCAACGTTTGCCCATTTTGGCCCACCAACCGCCCCCATCAACACCGCTTGGGCGGATTTGGCCGTTGCCACCACCGCATCGGTTATTGGGACACCCTGCACATCCAGGCTCGCCCCACCAAACGAGGCAGTTTCAACATCAAGCTGTAGGCCGTGCCGAGACATTAATCGGTCGAGCACGCGCTCAACCTCAGTCATTACTTCAGGGCCAATACCATCACCGGGCAATAGAAGGAGTTTATTTGTCATGCATCGCCCATAACCACGAAATGCGTGACTGTCACGGACGAATGCAGAGGGATCGCCTAAGCGGCTTCGCGGTAGCCCGCTGGCAAGATGGGTTGGGCCGCAGTGACACCGATTTCTTCCGATGTCAGGGCTTCTTCATTCGCGTAGGAATCGAAAATCATCGCTTCGATTTCTTCAGTCGGAGCAACGAACACCGCCAATGGTCCAATTGTCGCTGCTAAAGCGCTCAAAAAGCCTGGATCCAAGAATTGATCGAGCACGAAATCTGCCTCTTGCTGATACCATTAACGAATTGGTAACAGAAGTTAAGCAGATATGAATCAAATTGAAAAGCATTTAATCTAATTTTTTTAGGTACTTCAGCCCAACCAAGGCGTCATTAACTTTCTTTTGTGTTCGTGCTCCGAGATTTGATCCTGCTGCATAAGACTTTGCCCGATTTCATCTAAACCCACCAGCAAGGACTTTTTCCGACCCGGATCGATCTCAAAATGGTAAATATTCCCATCGGGGCCGGTAAGAGTTTGGGCGGCAAGGTCAATTTCAAAGCGCGCATTCTGCCCGTTGGCTTGGCTCATCAAGGCATCAACTTGGCTCGCATCCAAGATAAGCGGCAGCACGCCATTCTTGAAGCAATTATTGAAGAAGATGTCTGCAAAGGAGGCGGAGATCACGCATTCGATGCCATAATCCAACAGGGCCCAAGGTGCATGCTCACGCGACGAACCGCAGCCAAAGTTAGGCCCGGCAATCAGGATTTTTGCACCCTCATAGGCTGGCTTATTCAAAACGAAATCCGGATTTGGTGATCCATCGGACAAGAACCGCATATCAAAGAAGAGACCTCGCGACAGGCCCGTGCGCTCCACCGTCGACAAAAATTGCTTAGGAATGATCTGATCGGTATCAATATTGGCGACGGGCAAGGGCGCTGCATGGGCGGCCAGTTTTGTGAACTTCTTCATGGGATTTGTCCTGTTTAGAAATGTGGCGATCGCGGGTTAGGGCTCGTTGACGGTGACGCTAAATGAACCGCCAGACTTCTCGATCGTGACCTTCTCTTTATCTTGCGACTTGATCTCTAGTGTACCTTCGCCGTCCGAATCGAACTGCCCTGTGAACACAGCACCTTCCTTGTCGGTACAGCTCACTTCCTCCAAGGCACTCAGGGTAGCTTCTGAAGCCTTCGTCAAAACCGGGCTACAATTGAGGTTGCCATTGGCTTGCTCCTTTTGAAGCGCTTTAACGACAGTGCCGCGAAACTCGCCCAACACGCCGCCCATGATGGCTTTCAGCCAAGGGGCGTCATTGAGCCTCAGCGTCTTTGCGGCATCTGGTGCTGCGTCTGCTTTGCCTTCTGTAGCGCTCTCTTCAGCCGCTAGCTGCGCAGCGTCTTTGCTCGCCGCAGGCGGCGGTGGTGCTTGCATGGTGCGGGGATTATCAACGGCTTCAAAAGTTGGATTAATCTCAACAGGCTTAGGCCGCAGGGCTTGATAAGCACCCAAACCAAAAATGGTGGCACCGATAATTATCAGCGGCACGAAGATGCCCGGACCCTTTTGCTTTGCCATTTCGACTAAACCTCAAATGCTGCCACGACGGGAACGTGGTCACTGGGCTTTTCCCATGCACGCGCGTCTTTGTGAATGGCAAAACTTTCCTTGATGAAACGGGGCGCAAAGTCAGCATTGGCCCAAATATGGTCCAGCCTTCGGCCGCGATCATTTTTCGTCCAATCTGGGGAACGATAACTCCACCAAGAAAAGACCTTCTCAGGAGCCGGGCGGGCAACGCGGGCTAAATCTACCAGCCCGCCGCGCGCCAAAATGCGGCCCATGGCATCGGTCTCGACCGGGGTGTGGCTGACAACGTTCAGCAATTGCTTATGCCCCCAGACATCATGTTCACCGGGCGCAACATTCAAGTCACCCACCACCACCAGCGGATCCGTACGGTTCCGGCCAGCATAATGGGCTTCCATGCGCTCAAGAAACGAGAGCTTGTGACCAAATTTTGGATTGATCTGCGTGTCCGGCTCGTCTCCGCCCGCGGGCACATACAGATTATGGATCGTGACGCCCGCAACTTTCACAGCGGCAACGCGGGCTTCCTCGTGGCGACAGAAAGCAGGCTCTTCCACTTCTTCAAGCGGCAGACGTGAGGCAATCGCTACCCCATGCCACCCCTTTTGGCCTCGGATATGCAGGTGCGGCAATCCCATCTCGGTAAAGGCCGAGGCTGGAAATTCGCCATTGCGGCACTTGATTTCCTGCAAGCACAAGACATCGGGACGATGCTCTTCAACAAAGCGCTTTACCAGCCCTGCGCGCAGGCGAACCGAATTGATGTTCCAAGTGGCAACTGAAAGACGTGTCATCGCACTGGCTTAAGCGACTTGGGGGAAATGGGAAAGTGCGCTAAGCGGCAAAGTATGGGAAAGACACTTTATGACAAGATTTGGGACAACCACGTCGTTGGCACCGCCGAGGATGGCGTATCCCTTCTTTATATCGATTTACATCTGATCCATGAGGTCACAACCCCGCAGGCTTTCGCGGGCCTGAAGGCGGCTGGACGCAAAGTCCGCCGTCCGGATCTGACCTTGGCCGTGGCCGACCATAACACGCCGACAGAGAACCAAGCCGCAGGCGTGGATGCCGTTGCTGACCCCGAGGCCCGCTTACAATTGCAGACACTGGGCCGCAATGTGGCCGAGCATGGGATTGAGTTCTTTCCTATGGGCGAAATCCGCAATGGGATTGTCCATGTTGTCGGGCCTGAACAAGGCCGCACCCAGCCCGGCATGACCATCGTTTGCGGTGACAGCCACACCTCGACCCATGGTGCCTTCGGCGCGCTCGCCCATGGCATTGGCACCAGTGAAGTTGAACATGTGCTGGCGACCCAGACCTTGCGTGCCCGCAAAATGAAAAACATGGCGGTGGTGATTGAGGGAACTTTGGCACCAGGCGTTGGCGCTAAGGACATCGCTCTGGCCATTTGCGCTAAGATCGGCACCGCGGGCGGCACCGGTCATGTCATCGAATACCGCGGTTCTGCCATACGCGCGCTGTCTGCAGAGGGGCGTATGACCTTGTGCAATATGGCGATCGAAGCAGGTGCCAGAGCGGGACTTGTGGCCCCAGATGACGTTACCTTTGCTTATTTGAAGGGTCGCCCCTCTGCTCCGAAAGCAGGGGCCTGGGACCAAGCCGTCTCGTTCTGGAAGACCCTATTCACAGATGAGGATGCGTTATTTGACCAGGTGGTTGAGATCCCCGCTGAGAGCATTGCTCCGCTAGTGACTTGGGGTACAAGCCCCGAGCAAGTGGTGGCGATTGACGGAATAGCCCCGGACCCAGAGCATTTCAGCGATCCAATAGAGCGCGAGACCGCGCGTCGATCCTTGGCCTATATGGGTATTGAAGCCGGGCAAAAGATGACCGATCTTGCCGTTCAGCGCGTCTTCATCGGCTCTTGTACCAATTCTCGGATCGAAGATTTGCGGGTGGTGGCTGACCTTGTGCGCGGGAAAAAGGTGGCCGAGGGTGTTCGCGCCATGATCGTGCCGGGATCAGGCCTTGTTCGCCATCAGGCCGAGGAAGAAGGCTTGGACGAAATCTTTGTGGCCGCTGGCTTTGAGTGGCGCGAGCCTGGTTGTTCGATGTGCTTGGGCATGAACCCAGACCGGCTGGTACCATTTGAGCGCTGCGCCTCAACATCCAACCGCAATTTTGAAGGCCGCCAAGGACGGGATGGGCGCACCCATCTCGTCTCACCCGCCATGGCCGCAGCCGCTGCCCTGACGGGCAGATTGAGCGATGTTCGTGAGCTACTTGCCTAAGGGCCAGCGCTAACGCGCTGGCTCACCCCGGGCCAAATTGGTGCATTGCGCGACCCAATTTTCCCGATAAACCCGGGCACCAAAGGTCGGCAAATTCTTAGACAGCCAAGCGACCTGGTCGATATTCATCGTGGCGATCTGATAGAAGTAATAGATGCCTTGGTCGTTCAGCCAAGCCTTATTCTTCGGGCCCACACCATCAATCAACAATAGTTCGTCTGGATTAGCCCGGCGGCGGGAACGCGGCGGGGCTTTGCCAGCGCCTGCCAAGGCAATCGCTTCTTCCAAGGCTTCTGGTGCCAAAGCGGCCAAAGGCGACGGCGTGAAGTTTTGGTTGCTAATGGGCTCCGGCGGCGGCGGTGGTGGTGGCGGCGGTGGAGCGACCGCTTTCACTTTCCGCTTTTTGGCAGGTGCTTGGGTTATGACCACGGGGTCTTCAACCACCACTGGCGCAACAACGGGTGCAACCACCGCTTCGGCCTTCTTTCGACCCCGCTTTTTAGGTTCCACTGCGGCAGCAACAAAGGCCGCCGGCGCAGGCTCAACTTCTTGAACCAATTTCGTCGCCGTCATTTGTTCAGGCATTGGCGGCGTCTCGACGCTGCCGCCAGTATCGCGGCCCTCAAAGAACAAGACACGGGCCTCAAGATACTTATTGCGCCATTTTAGCGCGGCAACATCTTCATCAACACTTTCGCCTTCACGCAATTTGGCATTAGCCGCAGCCAGTTCATCCGCCCGCGATCGCACTTCGGCCAATTCAGCCTCCAAAGCGGCAGCTTTGCGCGTCCCGATTGCATCGGTGAGTGCAGATCCAGCACCAGCGGTCACTTGCCGTTTCAGTTCATCACGCTCTTCCCGCACAAGACGCAGTTCCTCCTGCAATTCTTCGGTATTGCAATTGCAGAGGTTTAACACGCGCGCCAGAAAAGCACCGATTGCCGCGGACACCAGCACGATCAGAATGCTTTGACTTAACAGAAACATGGCTTTGGTCCTTGCCTTCCCTAAGGAGGGTGATTGGGTCTTTAGTTTGACTCGGTGATTTTAAATTCTATGCGGCGGTTTTGTTCTCTCAAGGGGCTGTCAGGTTGCCCTGGGATATCCCCGTTGCCATTGGGGAAATCATTCACCAAGGGTTGGGTTTCGCCATAGCCTTTAGCGGTGACCTGGCTGGCAGGCACGCCTTTAGAGATCAAGAAATCGCGAACTGTATTCGCGCGTCGTTGGGACAATCGCTGATTGAGGTCAGCTGCGCCACCTGTATCGGTGTGGCCACCAATCTCAATCTTGAAGCTGCTGCACGCCTTGGCGACGACTGCGACGCGATCAAGAACTTCTTGTCCACCAAGAAGTGGGCTGCTGCCCTTTTCGAACCGAATAGTGCCCGTTTTGCCCGCTTCTGTTAGACGACTTTGGCAGTTGGCTTCTGCTTGCTGCGACGGGGTCACTGCCGGAGTTCCTGGGGTAACCGCCGCATCAGGCTTGGTTGGCAATGGTGAACGGACAACCTCGGAGCCTGGATAGCTAATTCCGCGGCAATCAATTTTAGCAAAGACGCCAGGCAGACTGGCACGATCCTTAACAGCATCTACGACCGTCGAGCACGCTGCTTTTGCGGTCGCCTCGTCCACCGAAAAGCCGCTAATCATCAAACGCTCTTCTAATGTATCTGCGCGAGCAAAAGTAAATCCCGCTTTGTCCAAGCTTTCCTGCGCCAAAGAACGCGTCTCTTCTTGTAAAACCACCATGCGTTGATAGTGGACCCACATGAGAATTGCCAAACCTAAGGCACCAAGCACAAAGACTGGCCAGCAATTCCTAGGATTAAGCATGCTTTATTTGCCGTTTCAGTTTTGGAGGTCTTAAGCGTAGTGAAAGAAGCGCACTAGCAGGACCTCGCGATCAAGTTTTAGTAAACTCATCTTCAGTTCAACGACGTCGGAAAGCAAGAGCACTCGCGTCTGACGTGCAAAAAACACAGCATTTTGCGGACTTCACTCTCCCATTGGGGCAATCTCACGCTATGAGGAAGACATGATCCAAGACGTGACAAGCCCGCAAAATAGTTTGGTCAAGTTGGCCAAGTCGCTTGACCGCAAGAAGGCTCGGACAGAGTCTGGCTTATTCTTGGCCGAGGGTGCACGCCACGTCGGAGAGGGTCTCGACCTAGGTTGGGAACTCGAAGCACTTTTGTTTTCCGCAGCCGCTGAGGCTCGCCCCGCTGTGCAGTCCCTCGCGCAGCAAGCTTTGAAGACCGGTGCCCGTGTAGCGCGTGTGTCAGACCGTGTGCTTGAGGCCGTCGCGAAGCGCGATAATGCCCAATCGGTTCTTGGTCTATTCCGTCAACGCTATACCCCCTTGGACGCTTTGGCCGAGGCACCATTTATCATTGCGTTGGAGCGCATCCGCGATCCCGGTAATCTGGGCACCATCCTCCGAACACTCGATTCGGTTGGCGGCGGCGGCGTTGTCTTATTGGAAGAAAGTTGCGACCCGTTTTCTATGGAAGCGGTGCGCGCGAGTATGGGCTCTATTTTCTCATCGCCTGTCGCAAAATCTGACTTTGCCGGGTTTGAGACGTGGCGCCGCACGCAAGGCTTTAAGATGGCAGGCACCTCGCTAAAAGGGTCGACCCGACACACCGACACCGATTTTGGCTCAAAAACTGTCCTTTTGATGGGCAATGAACAATCAGGCATTCCAGACTCTTGGGCAGAGGCATGCGATGTTCTGGTACGCCTGCCGATGGCAGGCCGCGCCGACAGCCTCAACCTCGCGATTGCGACGGCTGTTACGACTTATGAAATTTGGCGTCAAAAAGGCTTTAAAGGGGCCCGTGATTAGATGGCTCAGAAGTCGCCTCCGTCTCTGAAGACTGCGCCAATGCGCATGGCCCCCGTGTTAGTGGCGGATGATTGGTCTGACTATGCGCTGATGGATTCCGGCGACGGCCAAAAGCTGGAGCGTTTTGGCCCTTACACGTTTATCCGGCCAGACAGCCAAGCGCTTTGGCCGCGGCGCTTGAGTGAGAAAGACTGGGCCTATGATGCCGCTTTCTCTGGCCAAGAGAGCGAGGAAATGGGGCGATGGCGATTTGTGCGGCGGGTCCCAGAGACGTGGCCAATTTCGTGGGGCGGGATTAAGTTTCACGCTCGGTGCACACCCTTTCGCCATCTAGGTCTTTTCCCAGAGCAATCGGTACATTGGCGCTGGTGCCGCGATCTGATTGAGGCTCGCGTCAAACAAGCACCAAAGGCTTCGCCACCTAAAGTGCTGAACTTATTTGGCTATACGGGCGTGGCCAGCCTTGTCTGTGCGAAGGCGGGCGCAAGCGTCACCCATGTGGATGCCTCCAAGAAGGCAGTCGGCTATGCCCGCGAGAACCAAGCCCTCGCCGGATTGGACGATCGGCCTATCCGATGGATTGTCGATGACGCGTTAAAGTTTGTAGAGCGCGAGATTCGGCGCGGTAATAAATATCACGGGATCATTCTAGATCCGCCCAAGCATGGGCGCGGGCCGACCGGAGAAATCTGGAAACTCGAAGAAGGATTGGACCGTCTTTTGACCGCTTGTGTCGAGCTTTTGGAAGAGGATGCGTTGTTCTTGGTGGCAACCGTCTATGCGGTGCGCTTAAGTTTCTTGGCGCTCGACAACGGTCTGGCCGCAGCACTCGGCAATAGATTGGGCCAACGTGAAGCCGGTGAAATGGCAATCCCGGAGCAGGGGTCAAACCGCTTACTACCGACGGCCATTTTCGCGCGCTGGTCGAACCAAACATAAACTGCGAAATCGGATGTGTTTGTCAGCCGCCTCGCGCTGATGTTTCTGAATCGTTAACCGATGCAGGTCAGTGAATCAGGTCGAAATGGACCTTTCTGCATCATGGCAGCCACACAGACCTTAAATGCAAAGCCTTTGGCGGTCGGTCTCAAGCACGCGGGCTTGAGCCTTGCGACGCTGTTTTTGTCGCTGGGCTTAAGCGCGGGCGCGATTCAAGCCTTTGGGAATGAACAAGACGCAGGGCCCAGCGCTATTCTGGAAGTGCCACGCTATAATCCCGCCTCTGCAAAGCCCGTCACGACGAGCATGGAACCAAAAGTCGACCTCGCGACGCAAGGCATGGCGATGGGCTGGTTGCCTTGGCGACTGCCAGATGGGGCGATGACGCCCTGGCTGCCGGGAACCCCGCCGCCTAATTCGCCCAGTGCTGCAGATCAAGCCATAAGTGAAGCAGAGGCAGAGCGCTTGGCGGCCATTGCAAAAGCAAAAGGTGACCCTGTCGTGACGGGTGCTGCCACTGCAGCTTCCTCGGGCCAAATGCCGCCTGTCTCTGGTACAGCGCGGATCATGGCCCCGACGTTTGGGACTGCCACGAGTGAAGGCGGTGTGCAGGTCTATCGCGGGCAAGGTGCGGCCGCCTTGACCCAAGCCCCCGCCGCCGGCGTGCACCAACAAGGCCCGGGCGGTTTGTTGCCAATCATCGGGGCGGGCAACCGAACGGTTTACGACGTTTACCGCAAGCCCTTCTCGGAAACGGGGCGACCAAAAGTTGCGCTAGTTGTTGGCGGGCTTGGCCTAAACGCGCGCATTACCCAACGCGCCATTGATGAATTGCCTGCTGAAGTGACGTTGTCCTTTGTGCCCTATGCGGAAAATCTCCAAGGGTGGATTAACAAGGCACGTGCCAATGGACACGAGGTTCTAATCGAGATTCCGATGGAGCCATTTGACTACCCTGAAAATGATCCTGGCCCTCACACCCTTTTGACGACGGCGTCTGCTGACGAGAACCAACGTCGACTTGAGTTCTTACTGTCGCGGGCCAGCGGCTATTTCGGAGTGACCAATTATCTGGGCGGTAAATTCGCCACCTCCAACGAATCCAGCGGCGCGATCATGCGGCAATTGCGGTCTCGCGGCGTGGCCTTCATCGCCGATGGCTCGGCCTCACAACTCGATGCCGCAGCCAGTTCTGCCGGGCTACGCAATGCCCAAGCGGATCGCTTGATCGATCAAAGGCCATCGGGTGACGATATTGCTGCGCAATTGGGTGCCCTTGAGGCGATGGCGACCCAGCGCGGTGCAGCCCTCGGCTTTGGGGTAGCCTATAGTGTGACCATTGACCAAATTGCGCGGTGGGCGAAAGATGCAGGCCGACGGGGGCTAGTTCTAGCCCCAGCATCTGCGGTTACATCATGAGCCAAGATACCATCCCCGCTCCGCCGGAAGGCTATCGACCGAATGTAGGCATCTTATTGTTCGACATGCGAGGATTAGTCTGGGTCGGCAAGCGTCGGGGCTTTAATGGCCAGCATGCTTGGCAGGCACCACAAGGTGGCATTGATCGCGATGAAGATGTCGAAACGGCCGCTCTTCGCGAACTCGGCGAAGAGACCGGCATTGGCGCAAGCTTGGTTTCTATCATCGGCCACACGACCGACTGGCTGACCTATGACTTCCCGCCCGAAATGCAGCGCGGAAAGTTTCGTCGCAACAAGGGCCAAGCCCAAATCTGGTATGCCCTGCGCTTCTTGGGCTCGGATCGCGATGTGAAGCTAAATGCCCATAAGCAAGTTGAGTTTGATGCTTGGCGTTGGGAACGGTTGGAAGCCCTTCCAGAACTGGTGGTGCCATTTAAGCGCGAGGTTTACACACGGATTGTGCAAGACTTCGGCCACCTTGCTGCGGCCTAGCTTCTTGTGGCATGACCGTCTGATTGCAAAAGACGGAGAGTGCAGGTGGAAAAGCCAATTCTAATGATTCATGGGGTTGGATGTGGCGGCGACGCTTGGTCCGTCATGGCCCCACTGATGCAAGCCAAAGGCTGGACGCCCTACACGCCCACGCTTTATCCACAATTCCGCGTCAAAGAAAATCCAACCGGCCAACTCTCAACCCTTGGCCTACACGACTATGTTGAAGCAGCTAAAACAGAGGCCTTGGCCATCGAACGCTCTACAGGTGAAGAACCTGTTTTAATGGGCCATTCAATGGGCGGCTTGATTGTCCAGAAGCTGGCAGAGCAAGGCGTTGGCAAGGCCGCGATTCTGGTGACACCAGCACAACCGGTCGACTGCCAAGTCCAAGATTTGCGTGTCCTATTCACCTTTGCCAATGTCGTTCTTAAAGGTGATCCCAAACTTTCTTACAAAGTCTGGAAGACTGGCTTTCGCTGGGGCGTTCTCAATCAGGTTGCGCCAGAGCGTCACGATGAGATTTATGCCTCGGCCCTCTATGACTCTGGCCTCGTCTATCAGCATCTCGGCAAGCCGGCGACCGACCCACACCGGGTTGCTGTCATCAATGAACGTTCCATTGAGTGCCCAATTCTTACCATTGGGGCCGTGCAGGATCGCGCGACGGTTATTCAAGCGGTCCGCAAAGTCGCGCAGAAATATGCCCGCGTCGGCGGGGATTACCGTGAATATGACGGAGCTGCACATTGGATCATTGATGAGCCAAAGACTGCCGCAGTAACTGCAGACATTTGCGAATGGCTGGAATCCAAGGGTCTATAGACCTTTCCTAAGAGAATTCAGGTCGCTGAAACAAAGTTACTGCACGATGTGCAGAAAAAAGTGCAATCGCACGATTTCCGTAACCACGTGTTCACCTTGTTCACGGCAAACTGTCCGGACACGTAACCTTGTCCCGGATCCTGCCCGCATATGGCCTACCAAGACGCCGCACTGATTGCTGAACCAGAACTCGATTTGGATCTGATCCGCGATTTCCTGATGCAAAATCCAAACTTTGTGCGTGAAGACACAGAGCTTCTGAACCGCATCGCGGCAGAGCCGAGCACCGGGAATGTTATTGCGATTGCGGACCTTGCGCGCGAGCGGATGCTACGAGAGACCCGTGCGGCTCGGTCGCGCTTTGCATCAATCGTGGAAACGGCTCGCGCTAATTACGAAGCCCAAATTCGCGTACAAGAGGCCATTCTTGCAGTTTTGGACAGCCAGGACCCTGAAGATTTGAACGAGCGCCTGTCCGGCCATGTGGCATTTGCGCTAGCGGCCGATGTCTGCGTTTTAGCTGTTTCTGAATCTAATGCCGCCAGCCAAGCCCTTGATAAGGCAGGTTCGGCCATTGAACGCCTCGTGCCAACCCACCAGCCGACGATGTTGGGCCCCATAGAGCGTCCACGTGCGTGGCTCTACGGAGATCGCTGCGAGCTCGTCCACTCAGAAGCCTTGGCCCGTTTAGAATTTGGTCCTACCCGCCGCTTGGGTATTTTGGCTATCGCCAGCCGCGACGTCGACGCCTTCAGGGCGGACCACGGCGGTGAATTGGTGACCTTCTTTGCGCGCGTTTTAGAGCGTGTCCTGACACGCTTTGCGGCTGACGGCTTGCTGTGAACGACCCGGTCCGTCAATCGGACCCGCCAAACGAAGCGGGCGACGGTTTAGCCCAAGCACGTCTGGATTGGATGCACTGGCTAAAGCACGAGCGCCGACTAGCAGGCCATACGCTTGAAGCCTATCAACGCGACGTGGACACTTTCTTGGGGTTCTTGGTTCAGCATCGCGGCGAAGACTTGACCCTAGCGAGCCTGCCCGACCTAACCGCCTCAGACTTGCGCGCGTATTTAGCACGGCGACGTCAGGCCAATACCCCCTTTGGCGATCGATCTGTCGCTCGCGCGCTTGCCGGGATCCGATCCTTCTTTTCCTTTTTGGACCGACGAAGAGGCCTCTCCAACACCAGCTTAAGCTTTGTGCGGGGTCCAAAGATCAAGCCGGCCCTCCCGCGCCCTGTTAGTAGCGAAGTAGCGTTTGAGTTGATTGATCTGGCTGAAGAGGCTGAAGAGCCTTGGATTGGTGCCCGTGATACGGCTGTCCTGACGCTACTTTATGGCTGCGGTCTGCGCATTTCAGAGGCTTTAGGCCTAACCGGCGCTGAGTTTCCATTGCCATCCACCTTGCGCATTCTCGGGAAGGGTCAAAAGACACGTCTGGTTCCGACCTTGCCGGTCGCGCGGGAGGCAATCGCTGCGTATGCCAAACTATGCCCGTATCCAATCTTAGCCGATGGGCCGTTATTCCTCGGCGCGCGCGGCGGACCGCTCCGCGCGAGACTGGTTCAAGCCAGCATGGCCAAACTGCGCGGACAATTGGGTCTGGCAGATTCCGCGACCCCTCACGCATTGCGGCATGCTTTTGCGACCCATTTGTTGCAATCAGGTGGCGACCTTCGATCCATTCAGGAATTGTTGGGCCATGCATCCTTGTCGACAACGCAGCGCTATATGGAAATCGACCCTGCTCACATGATTGCGGTGTTTTCAAAAGCGCACCCGCGCGCGTAGATTGGCCTCCCCAGCTTCGAGCCAAATGGCTAAAAGTGCGCTTTAAAGCATCCTTACACAGAGTTTCGCCTAAAAATTGGACAGGCAAGTGTGCCCTCTTTCCGGGCAGGTGGTGGGCTGACTGCTTAAAATTTGGGCTAATCCCTTGGATATTGCGGAAGGGGCAGGCGGACACTTGCCCAGAAGTGCCCAATTTCTAACGCTGCGGCTTGGATGGAGACTGGGCTAATTGTGAGCTCAAGATCGCAAACCTTGTGGGGAGCACGACGAACGTGACACGTATCGCAACACGCACACGACCGGAGCTTAGCTTCGAAGCGCTGGTACGAGCAGGGCTAGCCGCCCTAGCAGCACTGATTTTCATAATGGCGATTGGCCTGGTTTCGCCTGCACATGCGCAGGATGCCGCCAATGCTGTAGCCGCGGCCGCGGCCGCGGCACCGGCAGCCGAAGCAGCCCCAGCGGCCGCCAAGCTAGTGGCAACTTTACCAGATAAAGTGGTTGATAAAGCAGATATCACGTGGATGATGCTGTCGACCCTTCTAGTTCTTTTGATGATCGTTCCTGGCCTTGCCCTGTTTTATGGCGGGTTGGTGCGCGCCAAGAACATGCTGTCCATGTTGATGCAGGTTTCCACAGTGATGGTAATCGGCATGGTCGCCTGGATGCTGTGGGGCTACAGCTTAGCATTCACCTCAGGCGGCGAAATCGACAGCTTTGTCGGTGGTTTTGACCGCTTGTTCTTGAATGGCGCTGGCTTGGACGCAGACGGAAACCCCGTTCTTGTCGCCACCTTCTCAACGGGTGTTTACATCCCAGAACTCGTGTTCGTCGTCTTCCAAATGACCTTCGCAGCCATTACGGCGGCTCTGGTACTTGGTGGCGTGGCGGAACGGATGAAGTTTGCAGCCGTCGTAGTCTTCGCGGTTCTTTGGCCTTTGTTGTCCTACTACCCAATGGCGCACATGGTTTGGTGGTGGCCTGGCCCTGACGGCTTGGCAGCTGCTTCGGCCCAAGGTGACTCATTCACTACTGGCTTGATCTGGAGCTTTGGTGCCTTGGACTTTGCCGGCGGTACGGTGGTTCACATCAACGCTGGGATCGCGGCATTGGTTGGCTGTATCATTCTGGGTGCCCGTTCTGGCTACCGCAATGAGCCCATGCCACCACATTCCTTGGTCATGACTTTCATCGGGGCTGGCCTTCTTTGGGTTGGTTGGTTTGGCTTCAACGCAGGCTCGAACCTCGAATCCAACTATTATGCCGTCTTGGCCATGGCCAATACCTTCATCGCAACCGCTGCAGCAGGCTTGAGCTGGGTATTGTATGAGTGGGTCACCCGTAAGCGTCCTTCGATGCTGGGCTTGGCATCGGGCATCGTCGCTGGCCTCGTGGCCGTGACCCCCGCTGCTGGCTTCGCAGGCCCAATGGGTGCGCTGATCCTCGGTCTCGTGGTCTCGCCAGCCTGTATCTTCTTCTGCTCGGTCGTCAAATCCGCGTTGAAGTATGACGACAGCTTGGACGCTTTCGGCATCCACGGCATTGGCGGCATCATCGGCGCCATTGGCACCGGCATCGTGGTTTCACCAGCTTTGGGTGGCGCGGGCATTGTCGACTACACCAAGTGCTTCGATGAAGCCGGCAAGATCCTCGCCGTCTGCCCAGCTTATCCCTACGACATGGCAGCCCAAGTCATCGCGCAGGCTAAGGGTGTGTTGGTCACGGTTGCTTGGTCTGGTGTCGCTTCGGCCATCGTCTTCTTTATCATCAAGTACACGATTGGCTTGAAAGCCTCGGTCGATGATCAAGAAGAAGGTCTCGACATTGCGGAGCATGGTGAGCGCGCTTACCACCTCTAAAACGCAGTCTAGCGCTAAATCAGAAAGGCCAGCCTCGCGCTGGCCTTTTTTGTGCTTATTCGTCTAGGCGGCGGATGGTCAAAATGGAGCCATAACTCGCGCCAATCCGCTCGACGGCTGCTGCCAGGGGCTCCTGCGCCACCGCCATATGATAGCCATTGGCGTGAAGAATATGGGTCTCGTCTGTCATCAGGGCGACATGGCCTTTCCAACAGACAATATCGCCGCGCTTTAGGCCCGTCAGGCTTTGATCGAAGAAGACAGGTCGGCCAATCTCACGCTGCATGTATGAATCGCGCGGCAAGAGAATACCCGCAGACTTAAAAGCTGTCTGGATCAAGCCAGAGCAATCAAGCCCCAAACTCTCAACCCCACCCCATTGATAGGGCGCGTGTAGGAATTGTTCGGCGGTTGCGACTGGGTCTAAGGCCATTTCCGAGAGCGGCGCGAGGTGCGACTCATAAATCCACCCCGCCCGCTCCACAGCCACGAAGCCATTTTCGCGCTCACCTTTGAGGGCTACTTGTGCGCCGAGACTCAAGAGAAAGTGGGGGGCTGCTCGGGCGCTTGGCCCCGAGAAGGCATAAGTACGCAATACTTTGATTTTGTGGGTTGTGGCCAAAACTGGTGCGGACAAGGCCGCCATATCAAACCAGCCGACATAGCCGTCGCTCTGCATTTGGCCCCAGCCAAAACCGCCCCGTTCCTCATAAATGTCGATCACATCGCCATGAAGCGCTTGGCTCAATTGTTCGCCATCTGGCTCCGGCACCTTGCGTAATGGGGCAACGCCCGCGCTCACCTGATGGGGGATAGGGTCAACGAAGCGGGCGGATTCCACAAGTCCTTTGAGTTTCGTGGCGGCCAGATCACTTCGGTAGGGATGAAGATTGGGGTCCAGCATGTCTAATGTCCCTCACGCCAGTTTTTGCAGGGCGATTGCCTCGTCGCTTTCGTCCACAGTGATAGTCCGACCAACTTGAGTTATCTCAGCAATGTTGCGCGCGATGGAAGCTGCGTAAGTCGATAACCGTTCAGCGCCCGGTTCAGTCCCGACAACAAAGATGTTGCGCCGATCAGCTGGGTCCGGCCGCCTTTCAACTAGGCCCACATCCTGCAAGGTATCAATGGCTCGCACGATCGCTGGCTTCCCCACGCCGAGACGCTGTGCCAGAGCCCGCACCGTGTGTGGCCCTGCTTCAAGATAAACGGTCAACATTAACGCGGTCTGACGAGCGGTTAGGTCCGGCCCATCGGATTGTACCGAGCGCGAAGTCACGTCCAACCACAAGCCAAGCGCTTGCTTATTAAGTCCAGCAAACTGATCCAAGTTCGACCCCTAAGGCTATGGTCGCGTGCGACCGTGCCATCTGTGCCATCTGTGCCTTTAGGTGAATCGATTTGCGCTTTGGGGAAAGAGTCCCTGTGAACTCAATTGCTTGCAAAAGGCGTTCGGTCGATTCGGTTCCGAATTTAGCCGAATCTTTTCCGTAGCATGGCCTCGATCGCACGAACTGCATGAACTTCGCCACCTTGTGGCCGACCAGGCTTTTCCTTCGGATTCCAGCAATAGACATCGAAATGTGCCCAGATCGGCTTGTGATCTTTTGCATCAACGAACTTTGAGATGAATAGCGCCCCATTGATCGCCCCAGCAAAAGGACCGCCAGAGTTCTTCATATCTGCAATCGGGCTGTCGAGATCATCTTCATAGGGCCGCCACAAAGGCATTCGCCACAAATGGTCACCTGTCAGAACTGCCGCTTCGCTCAAAGCCGCAGCTAATTCCTCGTCTTCGGTGAAGAATGGCGGCAATTCAGGACCCAATGCCACACGCGCAGCACCGGTTAGCGTCGCCATATCGAGGATCATAGCATTGCCGTCTTCGCTGGCGCGCGTGACGGCGTCCGCTAAAATCAGGCGACCTTCTGCATCGGTATTGTCGATCTCGACACTCAAACCGTTTCGAGCGCGGATGACGTCGCTAGGCCGGAAGGAATTACCATCCATGCTGTTTTCAACAATCGGCAGATAAACCGATAAGCGCACATCAAGACGGGCCTCGGCAAGCATTGAGAAGAGCGCCAAGGCACAAGCGGCCCCGCCCATATCTTTCTTCATCAGCGCCATGCCAGCGCCAGGTTTGAGATTGAGCCCGCCGGTATCAAACGCGACGCCCTTGCCAACCAGAGCCAACGGATAGGCTTCTGGACGGCCAATTCGCAGGATAACCAAGCGCGGATCCTGCGCAGCACCCCTACCAACAGCATGGATCAACGGATAATTTTGCGCCAATAAATCTGCGCCCCGGATCACTTCAATCTCAGCGCCATGGCTTTCGCCCAAAGTAACTGCCGCCGCCTCTAAGGCGTCAGGGCCCATGTCATTGGGCGGCGTATTGACGAGATCGCGACCCAGCTTAACGGCTGAGACCGTGCGGCTCGCAGACACCACATCCGCTCCTGTCGGTGCAATTAGTCGAGCAAGACGTTGATCCTTGCGCTTATAGCGATCAAAGACATAAGCCCCCAACAGATAGGCTACTAAAATCGCGTGGCCCTGCTCTTTCGCAAGAGGCGATGCAATCCGATAGTCGCCCGCCGGCAGCTTGCTGGCCAATGCTCCATAGACCGATGTATCTGTCCCCGCGCCAAGCCCGAACAAAACCCGCTCTAGCGTCCCATCTGGTGCGGGAACCAACAGCACGCGGCCGGCTTGGGCGCGAAAATCTTGGTGGCCTGCCAAGGCAGCTTGCGCGCTGGACTTGCCTTCAAGGTAGGCAGGCCATTCGGCGCTTGAAATGGCGTGGATGGGGATAAAGGTGGCGTCTTGGGGGGCGATATTTGGATGCATGGGCTTTCTTTAGGCCGATCTGAACCCGGTGAAAAGCGATTAAGGCGGGGAGAGGAAGACCCGACCTTGAGGGTTTATTAACAAAGATTGACGAAAGATTGGCACCTGTGATTCGTAAGGTCCTCACCATGTCGTTCCGCTTCCGCGCCCGTCAAATTCCGCTAGCCGCATTGAGCTTAAGCTTAGGGTTGGTCTGCCTCTCCGCGCCCCCAGCACAAGCTTTTCCTTTCTTTGGGAAAAAACCAGAAGCTACGGCCAAAACGCCCAGCGCAAAAGGCGCACCGCGGGTGCAAGGCCCAAAAGCCGCACCTGTCGACGGCCCTTCAGCGACGTTGCCAACGCAGGAACAGACCGCCGCCAGTAAGCCTGCATCGGCAAAAGAACGCCAAGCAGCACGCAGTCTGGATATGATCAATCAGGCATCGTTTTGGCTTGGCGAACTTGAAAAAAATCCAAGCGACGCAGAAGCCGCCTTAGAAGGCTCGATTGCCCTCCGCAAGATCGGCTCGGCGGAGCGGGCGGTCCAGCTGGCGGCCATGGGCTTGCAAGTCAAGGGCGAAAGTCCACAATTATGGGCCGCTTTGGCCTTGGGTCTTGTGTCCGGTGGCGAAAACGAGCCAGCCCTCCAAGCGCTACAAAAGGCCGCCGCATTAAATCCGAAAGATTCTAATCTCCAATCGGCTATGGGGGTCGTCTATGATCGGTTGGATCGCGCTGATCTTGCGGCAACGGCTTATGAGGCAGCGCTTAAGCTCGCTCCAGACGACGCTTCCATCCTCAGCAATTATGGACTTTCCATCGCGATGGCTGGCGACTTGAAGAAGGCAGAGGACATGCTGCGACGCGCCAACCAAAGCCCGCTTGCTCCACCACAAGCGCGTCAAAACCTTGCCCTAATTGTCGGACTGCAAGGCCGCTTTGAAGAGAGTGAGCGTTTGGCAAGCCGCGATCTTCCGCCCTCCGTGGCATCCGAGAATATTGCTTACCTAAAGGCCATGCTCAATGGTGGCGAAAACCGCTGGACCCAATTGCGCCAAGAAAAGACCAACTAAAGAAAAAGCCGCCAGCCATCATAGGCAAGCGGCTTTTCCTTCAGAATTCTGTGGTGTCTATTAGGCCATAAAGCCTAGGTTTGGATTTGTGAAATTCTTCAGGTTCGGGAAGATCACGTTGAGGTCTGTGTTCGAAACCCCAAACCACGTCCCCAATGTCGCCGCATATTGGTCCACCGAGGTGGTAGGAATATGGGCGTTTCCAGACTGGTCTGGATTGCGGAATGTGCCCAAATCGCTGCCGACAGTCGGGAACTGGCCGTACATATCGCCACCGTTTACCGCACCGCCCATCACCAGATGGTGGCCACCCCAAGCATGGTCAGTGCCATCGCCGTTGGTGTTAAAGGTCCGGGAGAAGTCGGAGCCCGTGAAGGTTGTCACGGAGCTACGCATGTCCACGCCGCCGATATTTGCCAAGGTCGCATCAAAGGTGGCCATGGCGTTGGCCAATTTGCTGAGATTGTTTGGTTGGGCTGTGTTTTGGAAGTCGTGGCTATCATGGCCGCCGACCGCAACAAAGAAGACCTGACGGCGCAAGCCAAGCGCAGGTGCGGCTGCAATCATGCGTGCCACAGTCTGCAATTGAACCGACAGAGAGTTTGTTTCCACATTGTTGGTGATCGGATTACGATAGACCGGCGGGGCGGGAATGGCCGTCACCAAGGCACCTGTCGCCGCTGTATTCAGCGTGACAGAAGCATCCAGCGAGCGACCAACGATTGTCGCGTGGTCGGAACCCATATTTGCAACAAAGCCCGTATCGCGGATGATTTCCCGCATTTTAGCTGGGCCTTGGTTTGAACCAAACAGCGTCGTTCCACCAGCAGCGTTCACAACCACCGCGGGCGTCGCGCCTGTCGAGACCTGATATTGCACCACCGTACGGCCAGACAGAAACACAGTGTTCCCGGCGGTCGACATGGCTGTATACAGGCTATTGGCACCATTGCCCGATGCCATCAGATCGCCAAATTGGCCACCCCAACCGGTGCGCACGCCTTCAGTGAGGCCGGCTTGCCAAACGGCCTGTTGGTCGTTGTGCGAGAACAAATTCGCGGGCAACTTCTTGGTGCGTGCTTGATACTGTGCCTTTGTCACGGGCTCCACCAAAGAGCCGACATTGGCGATCACGGCCAATCGACCCGCGGTATAAACCGGCAGAAGTGGTGCCAACATGGGGTGGAAGCCAAAGGTACGCGTCGTCGCGTTGGTACCCGCTGGAATGGCCTGGGCCGTCTTTGGCGTGAACGGCAGGATGCCGCCCCAAGCCTCAGGTGTGCCTGCAGCAACGGTCCGTCCAGTCACGGAAGAGGTTGAGCCAACTGCTGCTGCTGCTGTGCCGACAGGCATCAATGCAATGGGGTCAGACCCAGTGTTGCGGGCAGCCCAGTAACGGTTCCAGGAATCGGTATCAGAAGCCAAGACCGTATTGTTGGAGTCATTGCCACCCAATTGGAAGATACAAACAAGTGCTTTGTATCCCCCTGCAGTCTGGCTAGTAGCCGAATTAAAGGCGGCTAATTGCATGCCGAAGGCCGTTGCGACAGGTGCGGCAATACCGACTGCACCGGTTGTTGCCATAAATTGGCGACGTGTATGACGTAAATCTTTCATGGCCGCCCCCTTAGCGCTGCAAGATGTAATCTGGAGAAACAACGGTCAGATAGACCGCCAACTTCGATCGGTTCAGCAGAGCCGCATCAATTTGCGCCTGTGTCGTCGTGCCACCCGAAGGAATGGTGACCGCGGTGACCGCATCTATGATTTGCTGGCGGCGAGCCGCCGTCATATTGCCATAAGTCAAAAGATAATTGACCCGATCGACCAAGGCAGCTGGATCGGCTGCAACCGCCATTTCCTTGACATAGCTCAGCTTGACGTCACTGCTGGTGCCGATACCCGTGTTGACCGTGGTCTGCATGGTGTTCATGTAGCCAGCTACCGTGACTTCATCGACAATTTGCATTTCCGGCGCGACGAGCCCTTGCGTGCCGGTCTTGGTGTTTGGTGGCGTATAGCCAGGGCGGAAGAAGTTAAACACCGAGGGCGAAGCCATGGGAGATTGACCTAAAGACGTCGAGGCGCTGGTCGAACCCACTGGCCATAAGCCATTGGTTGATGCCGCGTTCAAAGCACGCATCAAACCGGTCATACGGATGACAGGCTCGCGCAGCTTCCCGAAGTTTGCGTCGACCCCTGCTGACATATTGCGCGCTTCACTGTCCAATAGAACTGCGCGGACCACAGCGGCCATATCGCCACGTACGCCCGAACCATTGTTGTTGAAGACATTCGCCACCCGGTTCACATAGGCTGGGCTGGGGTTAGATGTGACCAAACGCTGGATCATCTGCTTCCCGATGAATGGGCCGACGTTCGGGTGGTTGAAGATCGTATCAAGCGCAATCTTCAAGTCACCCGCAGGATTTGGAGTCGTGGTTGCAGGGATCACCGTGCCCAAAAAGCGCTTCTCAGAGATCGAATGGAAATTTGGGTACGCAATCATTGGATTTACAAAAGACGCGTCATTGCGACCGCCGCCGGAAAACGTCGAGTTGGTTGGCGTCGTGGCAAACCAGCTAAATCCGGTAAAGACTTTCGCGAGGTTGGAGATGTCTGCTGCCGTATAGGTTGGGATTGGATTGCCAGAACTATCCAGCTTTTGCGTTCCATCATTATTGAGTTCGAACAAGCCAATCGACATCAACTGCATGACTTCGCGTGCGAAGTTTTCATCTGGCGAACGACCCGTTGTGAGGTCTTCTTTCTGGTTTGCCATATGGGTCAAATAGACACCCATCATCGGATGCAGAGTCACATCTTCCAGAAGCTGGCGATAGTTACCAAAAGCGTTGCGGCCCAACATATCGTAATAAGAGCCGAGGCCGCGAACGTTCATTTGCGGTTCGGCAAATGAGATCACGAAGATTTGCGACAAGGCAAATTTGGTTCGTTCGCGCAATTGGTCTTGCGACGTCACAGCTTCGCGCCAGAAATACTCGTAGAAGTTCGACGAGCTAACATCGGCTGTCGGGTTTGGTGCAGCCGGAGCTGGCGGGTTTCGCAATTGATCCCGACGCGTGTTCAAATAATCGAGGGCCAGAGCCCCTTCTGGAAGGGCCTGCTGCGCCGTGATCCACGCGGCGAAAGTCGTGTCCCGTGTGGCTTCAATTTCGGCCTCAGTGGGCCCAAATGTCGATTGAATGAGGAAACGCGATGCCTCTGCCGCAGTCGCACGCGGTGTAACGACACCACCACCGCCGCCGGCTGGTGGAGACGATCCACCTCCGCCGCCGCAAGCGGAAACCATCCCTAACAATAATGCAGCACTAGCTACTTTAATCCAACGATTTCCCATAACGCACCCCAACTCAAGAAGCCATTTGCGCCAATCGTGCAGACACACGTCGAGCTTTGCTGGCTCTTGCTACCACGGAGATGTCTAACGGATAAGACAATAAAAATTCGTATAACTAAATGGCGAATTTTTACTTAAGGGGATTATTTCAACTAAAATCCATCTAAAACCAGATTAGACTTTTGGAAACCTACCTCAGCAAGCGGATCTCGCGTACCTGCCGACGGCCTTGATTGCGCTCTAACTGTACGATCACGTCAACCACACTGCGAACATAGGCCAAGATGTCCGCATGGGTCATCGCCGTACCAGTTTGCAAGGCCATCAGCGCAAGCTGTTCTAGGGCCCCATCTGGCGTGTCGGCATGCAAAGTGGTCACAGATCCTGGGTGGCCTGTATTAATGGCCCGCAGGAAGGTGAAAGCCTCCTTACCGCGAAGCTCTCCCACAATGATCCGATCCGGCCGCATGCGGAGCGCAGATTGCAACAGATCATCGACATCGACGCGGGCCTCGCCAGTCTGTCCCTTTACGGCCACAAGACCAACGGCATTCTCATGAACAAGTCGGATTTCTGCGGCGTCTTCAATCAGGATCAAGCGCTCATCTAGACTGACTTCCTTCAAGAGGGCGTTGAGGAAAGTTGTCTTTCCCGTCCCCGTCCCGCCTGAGACAACGATGTTGCGCTTTTGTTGAACGGCGAGCTTAAGGAATGCCGTCACATCTCCCTTGGCGAGGCTGGCCTTTAGTTCCTTATCCGGGTCAAAGGAAGCTTTTGTGCCACCTGCCCCGACAATATGCGATAGCGCACCCGCCGATACATAATCATCAAGGGTCAGATCGGTCAGCACGTGCTTGCGAATGGCCAAGGCGACTTCGCCCCGCGTGGCAGGCGGCAACACAATTTGAATGCGCTCTCCAGTCGGCAAGCTTGCCGACAGCAAGGGATGCTCGCGGCTGATCCCTTGCTTGGAAATCCGCGCGATCTGGGAGGCAAGACGGGTCAGATTGACCTGAGTCACATCCGGCGCTTCATATCGGACAATACCGCCTGTGACACTTTCGACCCAGACCTCGCCGGGTCGATTGACCAAAATGTCGGTAACGTCCGGTCGATTCAACCAACCCGATAGCGGCTCAAGAAATGCGGAGAGATAGACGCCCCCCAAAACTTGCGGTGCGCCATGTGGCCCACTCATGGTCGGTTCCCTGGGGGCGGATCAACAACTGGCGCAACGCCCGCTGCTGGCGAAACTGGGTTCAGAGAGAAGTCGAGGTCACGCGCGACAAAGACTTGGATGGCGGTCCCTTGCTTAACTGTAACAGTCGGCTTGATCGTTTCACCAGAGGAAACGGCACTCGGAAGCGTCTGAGCTGTGCCAATGACCAATTGATTGGAATTGGTGTTGCTGAGCGCAGCACTGATGGCCGTCGATAAAAGGCCTGGGCCGTAGCGTTGGAAATAATGACGATCCACTTTTCCATCTAAGCCAGCACGGCCAAGCGGATCCGTTCCAGGCGATGCTAATTGGATTGAGACACCATCCGGGCGCAGCAGACGCGTCCAGACAACAAAGGCCCGCGACTGACCCAATGCCACTTCCGAGCGATATTGCCCGACCAAGCGAGAGCCTCGTGGAATTAGGACCCGTGTGCCGTCAAAACTCAAAACATCGCGGCTAACCACAGCCCGAACGAAGCCCGGAAGATCAGAATTGATCGCAGTTTCTAGTACGGCTGCGATCAAGGCACCCTGAGGTACCGTCGTCTTTGGGTTGCGCAATGCGCCAGCACGGGCGGCGGGAACTTCGCCAGAACTAACGCGCGCAGCAAAGGCATCATTGTCGCCCCCGCCGCCGCTTGCTGAAGCATTAGCTGAAGCCTCTGCCGCTGCGCCGGCAGGCACAAGGTCGACAATCAAAGCAGGAGAGCGCATCCGCTGCGTCAGATCCGCTCCAGTCCGCGTGGGCGGTGGTGGAGGGGGTAGCGGGGTTGGCATTGGGCGATAGACATCGCGGATTGGCGGCGGAGGCGGAGGCGGTGGCGACGGTGCCCATGCTTGAGGCGGAGGGACCGCCTCATTCGCGGCCGGATTCTCAGGAACCATCGGCTGGGAAGGCATAACAGGAGGCGCTATCGTCTGCGCAAACAAGCTTGGTGGATCGGGAATGCGCTGACCAAGACTGCCGTCGTTTTTTGCGTCGCGCGTTGGGGTCAAATCCCCAGCTCCAGCTCGTTTTTGCGCCGAAACCATAGTCGTGAAAACAATCGTGCCAAGAGCAAGAGCACCGACCACCCCAGCAATCATCACCCACGGACGGTCTGGATAAGCGACAGCAGGTGCCGCATCCACGATGAGATCAGAAGTTCCTATTTCCGGCGCGCTCTCTGTACCCATTGCCGAACTGGCTGCAGGGTCAATAGGCTCCAGCGAGCCACTACCCATCTGGCTCATGGCTTCGACTCCTTCGGTGCACCAAGGCCGAATAGACCGCGGGACTTTGGCTTCGTTCGGCTTGAGGGCCGCATCACAGGTGCATTGGGGCCGGGATCCGGCTCCCGCCAAGCATCATTGCTGACAATGGTTTGGTCAGTCCCGTTGCGCAGAACAAAAGCTGGGCCAACCCGTTCAACCACCATGACATTGCCGCGCATGATAAAATTCACGAGCGATTCAGAGCCATCCGCGCTCAAAGCGAAAACAGCTGGGGTTGCGGCTCCAGATGGCCATTCCAGATAAGTTCTTTGGCCATCGTCAAAAATGCGCGATGGCACATTGCGCGTGCTACCCGAGACCGAGTAATTTTGGTTTGAATTGGCTTGTGGCTGAGGCACCAAATCCTTGGGCTCTAGTGCCACGGGTTCAGGCGGATAGGTAAACTTCACGCGATAGATGATGTTTGGATCGCCAGGCCCTGTCGGCTCTTCCGCGCTTAGCTGGAAAGTGTAGCGGCGTTTGGAGGTAATCACCGACATATTGGTAGCCGCATCAAACTCAATCGGCTTTACAAATAATGTGTCGGCGCGTCGATTGGGCGTAACTTGCCAAGCTAAAGAGTCACCAATTGAGACATTCTCAATGCGCTCATCAGCGCCAAACTCAATCATCATCTGATAGCCATAATGGCCGCGCAGCGAGACGACACTGTCTTCTTTGAAAAAGACCGTCTGAACGCGTGGGTCCACCGCACCCGGGATTGGTACCTCCCGCATTTGGGCGCGCACCGGGTCAGCACCGATAACCAGCGTGGCGAACACGACAGCTAAACAGATGTTCCAGTGTGGCTTGAGGGGCATCATTGGGCTGGGAACTCCTCACCATTCGGATTGCCCGATTTCGATTGCGGCTGCGCAGCAGGCGTGGCTGAGGTCGGCGCCTGGGCACCCGGACTTGTAGGTGCTGCGCCCACAGGTGTCCCAGGTGCGACATTCCCTGGAGCAGGAAGCGTCGTCACACCGGACGCTGGCATTGGCGCTGGCGCTGGCATCATCTGCATTGGCGCGGCTGGCATTGGCACTGGCTGAGTGGTTTCGGCATCACGCCGATAGCTTGAAATCTGGAAGCCAAGCGGGTTCAAATAGCGGTCTTGCTCATTGATTGGCTTACCCGAGAAACTATAGACAACGGACGCCACCCAAGGCTGACGCATGCCAGCCCCGCCACCACCCTCCGAGCGCTCCGTATCGAAGCGGATCATGGCCGAGCGTGGGCCCAAAATAGTCACGCTTTTTACGGTTACCTGGATGCGCGTATTTGGGCTGACGCGGCTTTGAATACCATTTGGATTAGACTTGTCCCAATCACGCAAATATTCGGTCTCGGCAGCGCCTTGCGACCACGCGAGCGTTTTCCGATATTGTTCTCGGTAGTCGGCAGCATCAAAGGTTTCCCGCGCCAGCACATATTGAACCACAAATGATTGGGCGACGGCTTCGGTCTCACTCAAGGTACCGAGATTTACGCCACGCGTAGTTTGAACATAGCCGGTCTCACGATCGACCGTAATTGTGTAGGGCATGGTTTGTTTGAGTGGCACCAGCACAACCAAGGCGACGGCCTGAATGGCCGCAATCCCAACCGCGATCCCAGCAACGATCCACGCGGTGCGTTGCGACCGACGGAGGGTGGCATGGGTGTCCTGCGCCCATGTACTGGCAGCCTCATAATAATGCGCGCGGGCCGCAACGCCATTGGGCGGAACGCCGGGTGGGGTGAAGGATGGATCAGCGTGCGGGCCGGTCATGGTGCTTTTCCAGTTGCCGAAAGGCTTAGTTTTGAAGAAGGTTGGGTAAACATGCTTTCGCGAGGTCGACTGGGTCGGGTTGGATTACTGCGCTTACGACCATTCTGACCCAAGCGGACCGAGTAGTCGCCTCGCACCCCTTCACCGCCGCCGCCTGCGACGAGTTCTGTCCGCCGATCAAGCGTGGTTGAAGATTGAGCGCCGGCACCGGAAACTGCAGCGGCCAAGCGGGCATCCCGTCGATCAGAGCCAGATCCAGAAGCTCCGCCCGAAACAACAGCAGCCAGACGTGAGGCGCGGCTGGCTTCTGTTGGGGTGTCGACTCCAAAACCTTGACGCCCAGTAGCGGCCTCATTGACCGTAATCGGCTCTGGCTCACGTGATTTGACGTCAGGCAAACGGAACCCTGCGACCAGACGCGTGCACAGGCCAATCACGCTGCCAAAGACCGCCGTAAAGGTGAGGATAATCACCATGACAGTCAGAATTGGCTGCAGGTCATACCGATTCTCGGCCCGCGCCACGGCGAGGCCCTGCAAACTTGGCTCTAGCGACGCCAAAAGACCAGCCATGAAAACAACTGTGGCCAGTGGCACCAGTGCAAAGCCTAATGCGGTTCGAAGCCAGCCCTCAAAGAAACCCTTGGTGCTTTCAAAAAGCAGGAGCCCGACAAATAGGGGCCCAATAGCCAACAACAGGCCCAACATCAGTTTGGCCAGGATCAAAAGCCCTAACGTGGAAACCAACAAGGTAATTGCTGAAAGCCATAGGGCCGTTGCCCCAAAGGCAGGCCCACCTTGCAGTGCCGAACGCATTTGGATCACGGGTGCCAAACCCTTGAGGCTCTCTGGATCGGTTCCAGGCGCCGCCTGCAAGACAAAGCTGCCTGCATTCAAGGTAGCTCCAGCCACATTCGGCCCTTGCCCAGGCACGTCACTGACCAGAGCCATGGCACTTGCGGACTGTGTGAGTTGATCAAATGTATATTGCAATCGGGCAAAGATGTCAGTTGGCCCCATGGTTTGGGGCATCGGCATATTGGCCAAAAGGCTATTGGCGATTTCGGCGGGGCCGTCGAACAAGAGCGAGAATACAAGGCTTTGATAGCTCGCCCAAGACGTGGTCAACATCACCACGGCGCCTAGTTTGATGGCGATCATTGGCAAGTCGCCAACGCGCAGATCGGTCCGGCCAGTCAAGAGACGGAAGCCCAACAAAGCGACATAAATGGTCAGAAGCACGGTGATGACGGAACCAAGCGTGGACCCAGGCCCAAAGAAGGCATTGTAGCCACCCTGCACACCCTCACGGATGTTGCAATCGACGGTATCGAGCAGGCCGCGAACCAGCCCTAAATCCGCGCGTGGGGCCGAACATTGACCAATCATCGCCGTCCCCCTCTGTTGGAATCGCGAGCCTGATTGACGCTAGCGGTCAAAAGCGGCAGCCAAATGGCAGGATCATCACCATGCTCGGCCCGCAGCGCATCGAGGCGCCTGACGGTTGACTCGCGTCCCGACAGAACGGTCAAAACATCCGGCATGCCATCTAGATTCAGTCGCGCGACCACGCTGTCGGTACCATGCTTGATCACGAAGCAACGTGACGTGTCTGGCAAAGCGCGGATCAGGTCCAACTCGTGCAGAGTCAAACCAAATCCACGACAATATTCGTCCTCTTGCGCCTTTGGGTTGGGCATGAAGATCTGTGTGGCCGCTTGCTCAATAATCGCAGAGGAAATCTGGCTCGACAAAGCGTCCGATGCGCTTTGGGTAGCGAACCCCACAATCCCGTTGCGTTTACGAATAGTTTTTTCCCAATCACGAATGCGGGCCACGAAAATGGGATCGTCCAAGGCCTTCCAGCCTTCATCAACAACCAGAATGGCAGGCGTGCCATCGAGACGTTGCTCCACACAGTGGAACAAATACATCATGGCTGGCGTGCGCAAAGCGGGGTCGTCTAGAATCGAGGTCATGTCGACGCCCAGTGTGCGGGTCGACAGGTCTAGGCGGTCTTCCTCATTGTCGAACAGCCATGCACGCACGCCATCATGAATCCAAGGCTCTAGTCGCGACGCAAGGTCACCCGGTACCGGACGGCGCACCCCGGCGAGCAATTCGGCAACATAGCGCAGGCGACGATACTGTGGGGCTTGGTCAAAATTCGCGGCAACAGCATCGGCGATCTGAGCCTGCTCATCAATGGTGAGCTTTTCACCTTCAATACTGACCAGACGCGACAGCCACTCCGTTACAAACGCCCGATTGGCCGGGGTATCGGGCAGCGACAAGGGATTGAGACCCGAGGGATTGCCATGACGCAAGGTTTCATACCGGCCACCAATAGCGCGAATGAAGATTTCCGCACCGCGGTCTTTGTCGAACAGGACAATGCGGGGGTCAAACTTGCGTGCTTGGGTCAAGAGGAAGTTCAAAACCACTGTCTTGCCAGAGCCTGATGGCCCGATAATGGTGAAATTGCCCAGATCATTCTTGTGGAAGTTGAAATAATAGGGCGTGGCCGAGGTTGTCTCCAACACGGTTACAGCTTGGCCCCAGACATTGTGGTCTTCTTGGCCGATCGGAAAATTATGGAAACTGGCCAAGCCAGCAAAATTACCTGTCGAAACCAAGGCGCGCCGAGCAATATCTTTAAAATTGCCTGGAAATTGCGCCCAGAAGGCCGGCTCCAGATTCACATCTTCGCGGACCGAGATAATGCCCTCTTCTGTAAAAGCGGCCTGAACATCTGCGGCAGCTTGATCGAGTTGCCCTTGTGAAGCGGCCTTGATGCACACACTCATATGATGCTCGCCAAAGGCCGATCGACCGGCGGACACGTCATCCTTGGCAATCGACAAGTCCCGGCGCAGACTGATTGCGTCGTCATCTGCTGCACGCATCCGACGCAGTGCTAAGTTCATGCGGTCCAGTGCCACCTGCCGATCCACAAAGGCAAAACTCTCGGTCACCGTCATTTCAACGGGCAGGCGCATAAGGTCATCCAGCATGCCAGGTGCCGTGTGGGGCGGGTAGTCCTTGATCGAAATCATGGTGCCAAACTGCCGGGCAAGCCCGGGGGCCGCATGAAGTTCAAATGCCTCCAACCCAAAGCTGATACGGCGATAAGGAATATGAAAACCGAGGTCGTTGTCTGGCAGTAATACCGGCCGCAACTCACCATTATAGAGGCCTGACAAGAACTCCAAAGGTTCAGAACAAGGGCCATGCCGACTATCGTAAACAGAAAGCACCCGTGCGCCATAGGGAGCGAGAGACGCCATCAGTGCGTCACGCGCCGTATCCAATTCCCGCATATCGCGAGCACGCTCTGCGGCGATGGCTTGAGAAGATGTACCCCGCAACAGTTCCATCGTTTTGTCGATAAAGCCAGTTCGCCCAACGGCTGGACGGCGAATAATGGTCAAAAACAGGTCGTTGATGAACATCGCCCGGCCGTCGAGACGGGCCGACCATTGCTGATCGACTTCGCGCGAAAATGCATCTGGGAATTCCGCATCCAGCGAAGGCTTCACCGGGCTTCGGACAACATGATGAACCACTGCAAACCGGGCATGGGCGATCGAGCGCAACATCGTATCTCGAATGGCCTTGCGGTAATTGAGGTCCTCGGTATCTGCTGTCTCAAAAGCCAAGCCGTCCAGCTTGATGATCTGCAGCAGCATGCCATCGCGGGTTTCGATGGTCGTATCGTCTACATGGCGCGCATAAGGCAGCCGAGCGCCAGCGGGGGCTTCTCGGTGAGCGATTTCGGCTAACGTAGCCAAACGCTTCTGCTGGGCGCGCGGACCTGCCATTTAGACGTCAATCATCTCCTATGGCCTGTAAGAATTGCATCGCCAGAAGGCGAAATTGGCCACCCGCGGTGAGCTGATCATGCGGGTGATCCACAGGTCGAGAAAGCGCGGCTCATCCCGTGCCGCAATCACTCCGACCAAGTGCAAGACGACAGCAGCAACCAAAGCCCAGACGGACTTAGTAACCAAAAAAACTTCTGCCGTGATGATGCCGTTGAGGATGAACCACGTATAAGTCACGCCCGCAAACATTTGCGGGCGTGTCAAAGCGGCAAAAACAGGATCGCGCTCTAGCTGCGCCATATTTGCCCCCTAAAACCCTTGTGCAGCGCTTCGGATGCCTCCGACAATGGCAGCCGACCCAAACAGGATGAAGCAACCCAAAATCACCATACCGCCATGCCGCCAATTCATCCGACCGGTGAGCATCATAAAGCCACAACCGGCCACCGCGATCACCGCGACGGCGGTTGCGACCGCCCCCAACAGCGTTCCTTGCACCCAATTCACCGCGCCCAGAATAACGCCGGAGCCGGCGGGGTCGAGGTTGGCAGATTGTGCCAAGGCGGGGCCTGCCCACAAGATCGCCCAGATCGAAATCAGCGCCCAGAGCGCTTTGCGTACTTCTGTCATCGACATGTTCCTCAAACTTACAAATGTACTAGCGGATTGAAAGCCGCTCTGAGATGGCCTTCACATAGTTTTGGGTTTCACGATAGGGTGGAATTCCACGATGGCGGGTTACCGCCTCCGGACCGGCATTATAGGCGGCTAACGCTAAGCGAACATCGCCCCCGAAGCGATCCAACAAGTTGCTCAAATATGCGACGCCGCCAAAAATGTTATCGCGGGGGTCATAGGGATCGACGCCCAGCCAAGAGGCAGTCGAAGGCATCAGCTGCATCACCCCGATTGCCCCCTTCGGCGAGATGGCCGAGCCGCGAAAGCGCGATTCTTGCCATGCGACAGCGCGCACTAGGATGGGGTCTACACCATATTTTGTTGCCGCCTCGGTAACATAGGCATCCAAAGTTGGATGAAGCCTTAAAGGATAAGCGGGCTCAATTAGCTTAAAACCAGACGAAGCTGCCGCCGCAGCAGGCGCTTTCGGCTCGGGCTTTAATACCGGGCTGATCGTATTGCCGAGAAACAGGGTGGGGCCAGAATAAACGGTCGCCGTTCCATTGGACCCAACTTCGATAACATCTGCTGCCGCCGGACTAAATCCAAGGCTGGCACAAGCGGTTACAAACCAGGCAAATCTTTGCCAAGCTATAAACCTCCCAACAAATTTCACTTTATAGATCATGTGCATGCCAAGCGCTTGGATCGGTTACTTTTGTCTGAAACTGTGAGTTTGTCGAGAGTCGGCTCGCTTTACCCTCAGTTGCCCTCCGCCGTTTTGACCTGATCCGCTCGGAAATCCAACTTTCCCTTGACCATAAAGCAAACTGGGGGCCCATAATGCCGAAGATGTGGCATCATGGACCCCGATCAGTCGGGAGGTAAAGGGGCTAGTGATTCGCGACTAAACCACGCGAATCAGCGACGGACGGTTAGGCTTAAGGAAACCGAACGGCCTCTTTTATAGGTATTGGCCTCCGAACGACCCAGCTTCGATATCTGGAATTCTTGGTTGTCCTCGGCCAATAAATTGCGACCACTGATGCCGAAGGTATAGTCGACATTGGCGATGGTGAAGTCGCGCTTATAGACCAGATCGATGTTGGTGCCGGGGTTCTCGATCACAGATGGAACCGAGCCCAGACCGCGGCGGGCGATACGCTCGTCAACCCAACCAACCAGCAGCGTCAATTGCTGATTGTCAGTCTCATAGCCAAGTTGCAGGTTGGCAATATTCTTAGGCGTGCCCTGCAGTTCGCTGCCATCGAGGCCAAACTGAGTTGCCGAAATCGAGCGGAAGTCGATCGGGCTGATAACGTTGGTGCCAGCGGGTGCGCTGACCTCAGAATGGGTATAAGTATAGTTGGCAGCAAAGTTCCATTTTGCATCTTGGAGCGCGGGCAATTTGAACGGCAGTTCGAAATTGGCGCGATATTCCAGTTCCAAGCCATAAAGTGTGGCTTCAGGTGCGTTGATAAAGCGCGTGAACGAGCGCTCAAGTCGCACAATCACTTCTTCAATCGGATTATCGATCTTCTTGTAGAAGGCTCCAGCCGTGACGAATTGACCGCGACCAAAGTAATATTCGAGACGAGCGTCGTAATTCTCAAACTCGCTATCCTTCAGGAACGGGTTGCCCTGATAAATGCGGTTGGATTCTGGATCGATATAAGGCGTGAAGGCCAACTCGCGGAATTGCGGGCGCGCAATGGTCTTAGAATAGCCCAAACGCATCTGTAACTCGTCTGCGAAGTTCCATGTGATGGTGGCCGCTGGCAGCAAATAGTCGTTAGCAAGCTGAACCGGGGCCGTCGGCGTATCACCAAACCGGTTAGTGGTCCGCACCTTTTGCGTCGCATCTTCATAGCGCACACCGACAGACGCGCGGATGAAGGAGGTCACCTCAAACTCCGAAGCCAAATAGGCGGCTAAGTTTTCCAAGCTACCGACATAGGCATCGTCCTTGCCGGTTTGTTCGGTAATCACGAAGCGGGCTGGGTTGATGTTGTCCGGCGAGAACAAGTAATCAACGCGGGAGCGTAAGACGTCATTTGAGGTGGGCCCACGTGGCCCTGTGAAGGCGAACGAAATGAGCTCATAATTTCGATCGGTGTTGGACGTGACCGCGCCGCCCGATAATTCGACTTCGCGACCCTTTGCGAGCTTCAGGACATACTTCGCGTCAAAACCGAAGCTTGAGACTTCGTCCTTGAGCTCTGAGAAGCGGATGGCATTGCCCAATGACGCGCCATTGAAGGCGGTGATGCCATTGACGACGGTGTATGAAATATCGCGCTCATAAGGGGCTTTGCGGGTAGATTGACCGATCGATCCGCGCCATTGCAATTCAACGCCACCGAGTTTGTGCTCACCCGAAAGCTGAGCAGAGGCGAGCTCGCGCTCATACCAAGCGGTGCCTTCCGTGCGATAGGATTGGCCTGTTGGCAAGTTTGTATCTGTGCCAACTTCAACCTGCGCCTTTTTCGAAGTGCTGCGAACCAGAAGACCGGTCAGACCGACGCGATTGTCGCCCCAACTTGCGCTGGCACTGCCGAAGCCGTTGATCACAATATCCCAAGTGGACGAAAGGTTCGTCCCTTCGGCTTCGATCGTGTCAGAGACGACATCCTGACGGAGGGCTTCTTGGGTCTTAAAACCGCTCTTATAGCCCAGCACACCGACCAGACCGACCGTCGCTTCCTTCACGTCGAAGCTGCGACCCGCCGTCAGTTCGGCGTCAAAGTCTGGGCGGGTCTTTTCACTTTGCACGACAGTCAAAGGCGAATTAATAAAGCTCTCGCCGATGAATTCCAGCTGCTTTGATGTGAAATTGGTATCGTTGATACGCTTACCAGTGGAGACCGCGTCGCGCACAGGCTGGGGCAAACGACGCAGATCGGTATCAAGACCTGTCCAGTCGAGCGGGTGGCCTTCATAAACCAAACCAGTCTTACCGGTCGTCTCAGAGTTGAAGCCTGTGCCAACCTTTAGGGTCAGGAAATCTTCATTGGGGCTCTTCAGAGTCCGCAAATCAATCACACCGCCGCCAAATTCGCCGGGATAATTTGGCGAGAAAGTCTTTTGGACGGTCGCGCCATTCAAAATGTTGGACGGGAACAAATCCAAAGGCACTTGGCGACGCAATGGCTCTGGGCTTGGCAGCGGGGATCCGTTGAGAAGCGCTGAAGAATAACGGTCGCCCAAACCACGGACATAAACGAACCGCCCCGAGACGACAGACAAACCAGTGAGGCGCGTCAATGCAGCTGCAGCGTTATCATCACCCGTACGGGCGAGGTCAGCTGCCGACAAGAAGTTTGCAACCTCCGAGGTGACGCGTTGCGGCTCTGGGATGAAGCGTCCCCGAACAACGACCACTTCCACTTCTTGTTCAGGTTCATCACCTGCTGCAGGTGCTTCGGCTGGCTTTGCCGGAGTGGCAGGAGCAGCTTGCGCGCTGACGAGACTGGGCACCAATGATGGCACCACAAAGATGCTGGTGAGCAACAGAATTCTGCGCAGACGGGCTGGAATGGTCATGACGGACGGGCCTTTAGGAAGTCTGAGGAAGTGGCCACATAGGCCAAAGTAAGAAACCAATCGGTGCGGCAAGGAGGCCCTGCCGCACCGATCTCTTTAAGTTTAGCAGGTCGAACCAGCGGCAAGACTGCAGGTCCAAGACGACCACCACAAATCAGTCGCATCTCGCACGGCACCGATGTAATTGGTCGCCGTAAAGAAGGTGTCGACCGTGCTGGCATTCACCGCAGTCCGTGCCGATTCTGCCGATCCGTTGATAAAGCGGCTGGTCAAAGTGGCTGTCGTGCCAGTGGTGTTGTTAGAGCCTGCATTCACACGAGCCGTAGCGACGGCACCATAAGCGCCCGAGCAGCTGGACAAGATCGAGTCAAGCTGAGGAGCTGGGCTTGTATTCGAAGTCTCGAAGTTCAAGCAAGTAGTAGAGCCGGTTACGACACCATTGAGGAGGCGTGCCGAGCCACCAGGCGTGCCGCCAGTGTTGTTCAAGATGATCCCGGTCAAGTTTGCCGATGCATCGTTCTGAGGCACGCCCACGAAGGTGAAGTTCGTGATGATTGGGTTGGTGTTCAGCGTACCGGGTAAGCTGGCGACGGTGCGGTTGCTGCCTTCGATCAGACGGTCAGGACCGCCAGTTGAAGTCAGAGCTTGAAGCACGATCCCGAACTGAGCCTTGCCGACCCAACCTTCATCGAAGTCGAGCGAGTCATCGAGAGCGCCGGTAACAATCCAATTGCGCATGTTGACCGTGCCGCCGAAGATTTCGATGCCATCATCACCCGAGTTGTGGATCTGAATGTTGTTGATTTCCGTTGCCGAACCAACGCCACCCAAGGTCAAACCGTTCAAGTCGTCGCCTGCGGCTGCCGAGGTCAAGAAAGCACCGGGGTAACGGATTTGAAGATAGGTGATCCGGCCGCTGTTATCCGCCGAAGTTGCACCACCATACAGGGCCTGACGACCAGTTGCAGCGGTGATGCCTTCGACGGCATTTTGGCAATCGACGCTGCCTTGGGTCACGGCAGTCGAGCAACCACGAATTGGCGCAGCACCGAGGACAATCAGGCCAGCCCATTCGCGACTTGCACGTGCTTTGTCGGTTTGGGTGCCGGCAACGTCGTTACGTGAAGTCATAATCACAGGGGCTTGCGACGTGCCGTTGACGAAGATTTGTGAACCACGGTTGACGATCAGGACGTCGGCCGAGTTGGAGCCATAGAGGCGTACGCCTGGGTCAATCGTCAAGCTTGCTGCGGTACCTGCGTTCAACGCGGCACCCCGGTCGAAGCCAACGTCTACCCGACCTGAGATTTGGTAGATATTGCCAGCGGTCAGGCGGAGGTTGGTTGGGATCGTGCCGCTGCCGATAACGCCGCTGAGGACGCAATTGCGTTGGCCTGCGATCGTGCCTTGCTCAATCGTACCAATTGGGCAGGCGGCGGCTGGAAGAAGCTGGATGGTCCAACCTGAAGCCCAGTTCGAAGTTGCCGTGGCCGTGGCAGAGAAAGCGCCGACATAGTTGGCGGCTTCAAAGAATGCGTTGACCCCTGTTGGGTTCAAAGCCGTGCGGGCCAATTCATTGGGGCCTGGCAACAAAGACGCACTCAAGGTCGAAGTGACGTTCGAGACGTTGTTAGAGCCTGAAGAGAAGGCTGCTGCGGCTACTGAGTCTAACGTGCCTGGGCAGTCAAACATCAAGGAGTCGTAGCGAGCGGCTGGCGACGTATTGGAGGTGCTAGCAACGGCGCAGGTCGTTGTGCCGGTGACGACACCATTGAGGAAACGGCCTGCAGCACCTGGCGTGCCGCCGGTATTGTTCAACACAATACCTTGCAAGTTAGCGCCTGCGCTGTTGGTACGAATGCCAACGGCGGTAAAGTTTGCGATGGTTGGATTGGTGTTCAAAGTGCCTGCCAAGCTGGCAACGGTGCGGTTGCTACCTTCGAACAGACGGTCGGGACCACCTGCGTTTGGTGTTTGCTTGATAACCAAGAATTGGACGGCCCCGGTCCAGCCTTCATCGAAGTCAAGACCATCATCTAATGAGCCAGTGATGACCATGTTCTTCATGTTCACGTTGCCGCCGAAGACTTCGATGCCATCATCGCCAGAATTATGGACTTGGAGGAAGCTGATGTCGGTAGCCGAACCTACGCCGCCCAAGGTCAAGCCGTTCAAATCGTCGCCGGCTGCTGCCGACGACAAGAATTCACCTGGGTAACGGATTTGGACATAACGCATCGTGCCGCTCGTGTCGGCAGCAGTTGCGCCGCCGTAGAGCGCTTGACGACCGGTTGCAGCCGTAATCCCTTCCACCGCATTTTGACATTCCAGAGTGCCCTGAGCGACTGCGGTTGAGCAGCCACGGATTGGCGCGCGACCCAAGAGGATGACGCCGCCCCACAGGCGATTGGTGGTGTCAGCATTTGCTGTTCCGGCAATGTCTTCCTTACCGGTGAAAACAATCGGCTGGCTCGGCGTACCGACGGCATTAATCCGGCTACCGCGGTTGACGATCAAAAGGTCAGACGCTTCGTCGCCGAAAATGGTGACGCCAGGTTCAACGGTCAAAGTCGCAGCAACACCGGTCGCGGCGTTCCCGCCAGCGCCTAAGTCACGACCAACATCCACGCGGCCTACCAAGCGATAAGCAACGCCGGTGACACGGGGCAAGGTCAGATTGGTGAGCACTTCACCAGTGAGGTTACAGACCGTGGTCGTTCCAATTGCGGTGCCAATGGTGGTTCCTAGGGGGCAAGTTGCCCCACTTCCGCCACCACCAGTCCCACCGCCACCCGTGCCACCTGGGGGATCACCCACAAATGTCGAGCCTGGCGATTGGATACTGCCGCCCTGCGAACATGCACCCATAAAGAGTGCCAAAGCGGCAACTAGAGTCCCGCGACTTGCGATTAATTTCATCCTATTCCCCTCACTGGCCGATGCGACGGTTCCCTCAGCGAGTGGTAAACACCATAAAAGGCGTTTTTGCTGGAAAACGGGCGCAATTTCGCTCGTGCCGGGCTTCCCTAGTCCTTGGATGTGACAGTCTAACAAATTCGGTGTGACAGAAATATAAAATGAGCGTGACAATTTTATTGCATGTTAACGTTTACTCCGACGTCACACTCGAGACTTGTGCACGCCAGATAGTCAGCATACAGAGTATAAATTGAACGAGGCTAAGAAACCTTTGTTGAGCCATTGGCAGGGCTAGATGTCGCCGTGGAAGCTGGCTCCACAAGTGCCAAGGCTTCTTCGATGCCAGTGATCAAGGTTTCTGGCGTAAATGGCTTGGCAATATGGAAATCAGCCCCAGCCTCAAGCGCTTCAGCCTTATGGTGCGTCATTGCATTGGCCGAAACCGCGATGATGGGCATGCGAGGTCGATCATGAGCCGCCTCCAACAGGCGGATAGCACGGGTCGCGGTCAAACCATCCATCACCGGCATTTGGAGATCCATCAACACCAGATCGAAATCCAATCGGTGCACTGCGTCCAGCGCCTGCTGGCCGTTCTCGCACAAGGTCAGATCTACGCCCAATGGCTCTAGGATCAGTTGCAAAACCCGGCGATTGGTTGGGTGATCATCGACTGCCAGAATCCGCAACCGATCAGACGACGCTTCGGCCACGACATCTCGAGAAGCTTCACGTTGGGAGGTCGCGATCACACCTGGGGTCTCCGCAACCGGCAAAGTCAACTCGAGACGGAATATCGACCCGACCCCAACAATCGATTCTGCGCTGACGGTTCCACCCATAAGCTCAGCCAATGACTGGCAAATAGCCAGACCCAAACCAGAGCCGCCATGAGCCCGCGTAATCGATGCATCAATTTGCTCAAACCGATTGAACAAACGTGCCAAGTCTTGTGACTCGATCCCCGGGCCCGTATCTGAAACCGCAATCACCAACCGCATCGCTTGGCCATCATTGTTTTGGGCAGGGAACATGTCCACTGCCAGCTTGACGGAGCCATTGGTCGTAAACTTGATGGCGTTCGCCAGTAGGTTTGCCAAAATCTGCCGGATTCGCACCGCATCACCCACCAACCAAGTATGGTCAGATTCCAAGCAGGGCTGACTGAACTTCAAGCCTTTGTTGTCCGCGCGTACGGCAAACAAGGCCGACGTGCCTGAAATGAGATCCGAGAGCCGGAAGGGTGTAGCTTCAATTTCAAGCCGACCCGACTCAACTCGGGCCAAGTCGAGAATATCGTTCAAGACGCGTTCGAGTGACACGCCCGAATCTCGAACCAAATCCACCATTTCGCGTTGGGCAGATGACAAATCACTTTGCGCCAAAGCCCCGGCAATAGCGACAATGCCGTTTAATGGTGTGCGAATTTCATGGCTCATATTGGCGAGGAAAGCACTCTTGGCGTTGTTAGCCAGCTCAGCGTTGGCGCGTGCTTGATCCAGAGCTTCTCGTCTGGCTACGTCTTCAGTGATGTCTGTCACGAAAGAACGGATAGTACCCGAACCTGATGCAGGGCGACCAAAAACGGTCACAATCGAACGTCCATGACGGATGTTTACCCCATCGAGACAAAAGCGGAAATCGACTGTTTGTGGACGGTTTTCAAGATAGGCTTGCCGCGTCACCTGATTGACGAGCTCACGATCCTCTTCAATGACATTTTCGGAGAAGAAAGCCGCCAGATCGCCGTTGCGATCCTGATCGGCTCGAAGGAAATGCCCGACCGCGCCAAACCCAATAATTTTGTGGCCCGGCTGTTCAAGGTCCCAAACCATTGACGAGCCACTCATCAATGCGGTCTCAAGTCTGTTTTCCAGTTGCTCGGCACGGGTCAAGAGAGTTCGAAGCTCCGTCTGGTCGTCGACCATGCCGAAAATCTGAACCACCTGACCTTGGTCGTCCAAGACCGTATGGACGATGGAAGCCACTTGGCGGGTCACGCCGTCCATCCCAACGATGGGCATCACGAACTTATGGACACCGGCTGTTTGATTGAAGCGGAAGATGTGCTCTTTCGCCAGATCCCGAAATTCCGGTGCGACTTGAAGCAATTGGTCACGCGCAGTTGGCGCTTCCGTATCAGGCTGCCGACCATAGGCGCGGAACGTGCCAGGCGACCAGAATAGGGTTCCTGAGCGCCCATCAAAATCGAAGAAACCTATCGGCAGATCGTTTTCCAAAAGATCGAACATGTAAGCGTCACGGTCTCGACGCTCCAACGCGTTGGCCAATTGCTGGGCGTGGCTGTCCTTTTCCACGAGCAGAGCCTGCATCTTTGCTTGGCCATGGGTCAGGTAAGTAGCAAACCAGAGCATGCAACAAAAATAAGCCGCCGTCACAGAGGCGAGAATAACGCCCTGTGGCTGAAAGGCCAACCAAGATCCAAGGGCAAGCAGACCGGCCCAGATCGGCCACGTGCCGAGAATCAGTATCCTTAAGCGCGAATTAGTCTGCGCAACAAATACGTTGGTACTGGCCGCCAGCATGATCGCCGCAGCCGCATAGCTCATCCCGGAGTGCGTACCTGCCGCAATAATGGCTACAGACGGAACCCAAGCTAAAGTGCAGCGGGCAATGAGCATCAAGATAAGCTGGTTCTCGGCTTGGCGCGCTGTCATTAAAAGCAAAGCTGGGTCTTTTAAGCCCCGCATTTGACTTAACCAGTTATTGGAAAAGCGCTTGAGATGTGCATCGAATGCGATGCTAGCGAGAAAAATCAGACAGGCCCAGATCGGTGCCCCTGAAAGCGCGATGCTGATGTTTAAGAGTCCATGGCTCACAAAGCTGGCAGACCAGTGGACCCGCGTGTTCTTAAGTGCCTGCCGAACACCTGTGATTCGAATGGCCGCCTGCGCGCTCGCTGGATCAAGCGTCACACGATCCAAAGCAAAACTCAAAAAGCGAGAAAGGGCACCTACCATGGAGCTAGACTAACAGCCCGCAATGAATCTTGTTTTAACGCGCGGGCATTTGGTTATATTGTGCCAGAACAAGTATCAGAATTGGAGTAGGCTTGGGTTTGGAGTGCCTTTAATGCTGGCACTGTCCACCAATCCAGCCGACATAAATTGGCCAGTTGTTAAGCATTACAAGGTTAATTGGCCGACACCATTGCAACAAACTGAGCCGACCAATCGCCATGCACGCTAGCAACCTAAGCATGAACCATGATTATATGGCGGTGGTTCACTGCCGCGACAAAGCTTGGGGTCAGCACGCCTTAACTCGGATCGGCTCGATCTTTATAGCGACGACAGCGGTTGGTATTTCCGTCCCTGGCCAGTGGTGGATATTCTGCGTTGCCGCTATGACAATTGGCTGGGCGCTAGAAGGAACATTTTATCGCTGGCTGAGCGACAAAATCGATCACCCCGAGAAATTAGACCTCGAAGACTTGCCGCGGATCAAACGGCTAACCATTCGCGCGATTATTGGCTTGGTGGCGCTTTATGCCACGCCCTTTCTCGCGCTCGCCTTTGCGCCTGATCCGGGCCCAAGTCTCGGACTCATCTTCGCATGCGGCAGTTTGTTGGTCATTTGCGGCCAGCACGTGCTGGATCGAAACATGGTCTATTGCACACTACCCGTCATAACCTTGGCCGTAATCCTTTGCGCTTTTCGTCTTGCTGATGGCTGGGTCGGTTACTTGCTAGGCTTTCTCGCCTTTCTCCTCTGCGTCAACACGGTGGTGCTGACGAGAGCTTCATTCCAGTCATCTGAAGATTTGATTGAGGCACAAGGCAAAGCGCTTCGCCTCGCTGACGAACTCGATGATCGCGTCGTGCAGCGCACACGCGAATTGGAAGAGGCCGTAAAAGTCGCAGAAGAAGCCAATCGCGCCAAGTCACGTTTTCTAGCGACGATGAGCCATGAATTGCGCACGCCTCTGAATGCGGTGATTGGCTATGCCGAGATGGTTGGGGAAGACGTACGGTCTGGTGACTTGGGCTCAACCGAGGCGGACCTTGAGAAAATCCGCAATGCAGCCCGTCACCTACTTGGTCTGATCAACGAAGTGCTCGACATCTCAAAAATGGAAGCCAATGAGCAAGTGTGCCGCCCCGCGCATTTTGATGTACGTTCGGTTGCGCAAGAGGCACTCGACGCAATCATCCCGTTGGCTGCAGCCAGTCAAACCCAATGCGAGCTGGAAATCGACCCGACGCTTGAGCTTGTAGCCTTCAATGACGAAGGCAAGCTACGCCAATGCTTGCTAAACCTGCTGTCAAATGCCGCAAAATTCACCAACAAAGGCACTATTAAGCTGACCTGTCGTTTAGGTGGCAAACAGCAAGAATGGATAGCCTTCGACGTTGCCGATACCGGAGTTGGTATCGCGGAAGAAGACTTGCCGCGCATCTTCTTGCCCTTCTTCCAAAGCGATACGAGTTTGACACGCTCGGTCGAAGGTACTGGGCTGGGTCTCGCCATTAGCCATAAGCTATCTCACCTCATGGGCGGCGACCTCATGGTGAAGAGCAGCGTCGGAATCGGCTCGACCTTCACCTTGATGATTGCACGACAGTTTGTCGAACCCGGCGAAGCAGCTGTCACGCTGCCCGCCGTTCCCGTCACCAACTAGCTTAGAAATCGGTAACCCGCTCGATAATGATAGCCGGAGCCATACCGCCGGCCGCGCACATGGTCACCAAGCCATAGCGCCCGCCGGAGCGCTCAAGCTCGTCAAGCGCCATGCCGATCAGGATCGAACCCGTGGCACCAATTGGATGACCAAGTGCCATCGCACCCCCATTGATGTTGACCTTGGTACGATCCAGTTTGAGGTCACGGATAAATTTCTCTGCCACAACGGCAAAGGCTTCATTGATCTCCCACACATCAATATCACTCACCGTTAGCCCCGCTTTAGCCAGTGCTTTCTTGGCCGCAGGCACCGGCGCGTTCAGCATCAAGGTGGGGCAGTCGCCAACATTGGCGGTCGCGACAATACGGCCGCGCGGCTTCATGCCATGAGCCCTTGCATAAGCCTCTGATGTGAGCAGTAGGGCCGCGGCACCGTCAACAACGCCCGACGAATTGCCAGCGTGATGGACATGGTTCATCGCGCCTTTGAGCTCTGGATATTTGCTGGTGATCAGATCGCCGTAGGTCCGTCCACTCTCGTCGACTTTCATCTCTGCCCACATGTTAAAGACGGTCTTGAGGCCGTTGAGGCTTTCAAGTGTCGTTTGTGGACGGGGAAATTCGTCGCGGTCCAACGCGACCGTGCCATCGAGATTCTGAACCGGCACAAGCGAACGGTCGAAGCGGCCCTCGGAAATAGCGTGGGCTGCGCGCTGCTGGCTGACGTATGCCAGTGTATCCACGGCCTCGCGATCAATGCCTTCAATCGTCGCGATCGCATCGGCGCAGACCCCCTGTTGCGATTGGGGATGCTTCTCACGCAGGCTCTTATTGCCAGCATCCAGCATTGGTGGTGCGGTTAAATCAGCCGTGGCTGCGGTATAGCTCATCATTTCAGTACCGCCAGCGATCACGCAATCTTCCATGCCCGACATGATCTGCGCGGCAGCCAGATTAACTGTGGTGATGCCCGAGCCACAGAAACGATCGAGGGTCACGCCGGATGCCTTGATGTCATACCCCGCGTCCAAAGCGGCCATCCGCCCTAGGTCACAGCTCTGCGCACCGCGTTGAGAGCTCGTGCCCCAGATGATGTCGTCGACTGTCGCGGTATCGAGACCGTTGCGATCTGCGATGGCTTTCAGAACCGTCGCGGCCAGATGTTGCGGATGCAGATGGGCGAGCGCGCCCTTGCCAACTTTCCCGATTCCACGAGGGGTACGGCAGGCGTCAATGATGTAAGCATTTGTCATGGTCACTCCCTAAGTTTGTTGCCCAGATCTGATCGCCTGAGTTTCATGGAGACTGTAGCCTCAGCCCTGACAGAGGGCAAACAAAAAGGGGTGCCGGAAGCCGACACCCCATTGTACTTGCAAGTTGTGGCCGCTTAGGCGGCGCGGACTCGGGTCATCGCAGCCTCAAAGGCCTGAGTAATCTTTGAGCCTGCATATTTTCCATACTCACACTTGGCCATCACATCAGCCGGCGGGAAGATGGTTGGGTTATTCTTGTAAGTATCATCCATCAGCGCTTTAGCGGCAGCGTTTGGCGTTGGATACAAAATGGTTTTAGTGATGTTAGCCCCATTCTGACCATCCAACAGGAAGTTAATGAATGCATGCGCGTTATTGGGGTTTGGTGCCCCGGTTGGGATGCACATGCAGTCAGAGTTCAAGAGCGACCCTTCTTTTGGCACCACAAAGGCCAAGTCGGGATCCTCAGTCTCTTTCTGGGCAATATCGCCATTGTACTCGAGCACGATATCGACTTCTTTCGACATCAAGAGGTCCTGGCCATTATCATCATGGAAGTTTTTGATATTGGCTTTTTGCTTGATCAGCATGTCTTCAACTTGCTTGATCAATTCAGGTGTCGCGTCATTCACGCTCTTGCCCAAATATTTGAAGCCCAAACGGAATACGTCCGCGCTTTCAGATAAAAGAGATAGGCGACCTTTATATTCGTCGCTGTCGTAGAGGTATTTCCAGCTGTCGGGAATGACCCCGCCCTTCATGGCTGACTTACGATAGCCGATGCCGAGTACCAGCCACGTGTAGGGCATGGAATATTTACGGCCGGGATCAAAGTCTGCATCCTGGAACTCTGGCAGAAGGTTCTTTTTGTTCGGGATTTTTGCATGATCTAATGGGGCTAACATTTTAGCCTCAATCATGCGGGCGACATATTCATTGGACGGCATGATGACGTCAAAGCCTGGGTTCCCCGCGCGGAATTTCGCAAACAGTTCGTCATTATTGGCAAAAAGGGTCATGTTGACCTCAACACCGCTAGCCGCCTTGAAGTCTGCCAAAGTGTTTTCGCCGATATAGGTGTCCCAATTATAGAAGGCGAGCTTGTTGCCCTCAGAACCTTCAATAACCAGTTTGCCTTCGGTCTTTGCTTCCGGCTCAGCGGGCTTACAGGCTGAGAGAGTTAAAGCCGCGGCCGTTGCACCAAATGCGGCCATGAATGCCCGACGCGAATGGGGTCGGAGCCGCAGGAACAGATCAACTTCTTCACGTGACAGTGGTCGTTCAGTCATTCACGTATCTCCTTCTTTGGTTACATCGGAGGTTTAGGCGTTGCGGAAACACCAATCATAATCCGCAAGTGGAACATGTGCGAAGTAGCGGTCCTGTTCAGTCCGCTTAACGATTGTATACATGGCTTGAAAACGGGCACCCAGATAGTCTTTCAGGACTTCAGATGACGCAAAAGTGTCCACCGCTGCAAACCAATTCTTGGGCAATTCTACGGGTGCCTTATCAGCCTGGGCATATCCATCGCCCGTAATTGCAGGGCCAGGATCAAGCTTGTTCGTTAGACCATAGTGGACTCCTGCCAGCATGGCAGCCAATGCCAGATATGGATTTGCGTCCGCGCCGGAGACCCGATGTTCGACATGTCGGCTAGCTGGCGGCCCCGCCGTGACGCGCAAGCCAACCGTCCGGTTATTCACGCCCCAGGTCGCTGCCACTGGGGCATAGGAATTACCAACAAAGCGACGGTAGGAATTCTGGTTTGGCGCAAAAATGGCTATGCCTGCGGGGAGTAACTGCTGCATTCCCGCAATCGCATGGCGGAGCGCAGGCGTGCCTTCTGGATCTTCGCTGGCGAAAATATTACGCCCGTCTTGATCAAGGACCGAGACGTGCAGGTGCTGGCCATTGCCGGCGCGCCCTTCAAACGGTTTCGCCATAAAAGTGGCTTCCAGACCGTGACTGACGGCACAACCTTTTACGAGGCGCTTAAACATCATAGCTTCATCGGCCACACGCAGTGCGTCCGCACGATGTTCCAGACCGATTTCCAACTGTCCCGGAGCAAATTCGCTGATCGCCGCTTCAATCGGCAATCCTTGCGCTTCCGCTGCCTCATAGAGGTCGCGCAGATACGGCATGTAATCATCAAGCTCACGCAGGCCATAAACTTCATGTCCACTGGGCGTGTGACCTGTGACGGGCGAAGACGGCAAGGTCGGAGCCTGACCCGCATAGCGTTGATCAAGAAGATAGAACTCAAGCTCGCATGCCACATCTGGCGTGAGTCCATCGGCAGCAAACCGATCCAAAACACGTTGCAGGACATTGCGCGGGTCAAGGTCGCTGCCCGGACCATCAAGCTCGTAGAGCGACAGAACACACTGGGCGATGTCGTCGCCTAACCAAGGTGCCTTGAACAGGGTATTGGGCGCTGGCTTAGCCAAGCGGTCGGCATCGCCATCTTCCCAGACAAGCCCGGTTGCTTCGCAATCGGCCCCTTGCATATCCACTACCGTGATAGAACCCGGCAAATAGCGGCCATGACCATAAACCGTCAAAAGCTCGTGGGGACGAATCCGCTTGCCGCGAGGCGGCCCACTCATCGGATTATAGAGAATATCGATAAAGTTGACGCCGGGATTGGCCGCCAGAAAGGCTTCTGCCTCTGCTTTAGTAGCAATGCCGTATGTGTGTTGGGTTGGCTTTCTAGACAAAATAGGACCTCAGACTTTCAGGAGTAAATGTTCGCGTTCCCAGGCCGAAACGACCCCTTCGAAGGCGTCAAGCTCGTCCAGCTTAACGGCAGCAAACACGCGACAGAATTCTTCACCCAAGACTTCTCGCATGGGTTCACAGTTTTGGAAACGACCCAACGCCTCATCCAAGGTGCGAGGCAGTGAGCGGGGCATCCGGTAGGCCGATGTTGTGATCAGCGGACCCGGCTCGAGGCCCTGCACCATGCCGACATAACCGCATGCCAGAGACGAGGCGATCGCAAGATAGGAATTCGCGTCGGCCCCGGGTAAACGGTTTTCAACCCGGCGGTTGCGCCCGTCGCTGATCGGTGTCCGCAGACCGCACGAACGGTTATCGAGGCCCCATTGCACGTTGATTGGCGCATCAAACTGCGGCCGCATCCGCCGGAATGAGTTCACATTGGGTGCAAATAGCGGTGCCACATCAGGTAGATAGGTTTGCAAGCCACCCACGAAGGATCGGAACAATTTGCTGTCTGTCCCATTGGTATTGGCAAACAGATTGCGGCCAGTTTCCTTGTCCACCAAGGACTGGTGAATATGCATGGCGCTACCAGGCTGATTATCCATCGGCTTGGCCATGAAGGTGGCATAGACATTCTGAGATAAGGCCACTTGCCGCACGATGCGTTTAAACATCAAAACCTGATCGGCCAGCTCCAGCGCATCGCCGTGATTGAAGTTAACCTCCAACTGAGCGGCGCCGGCTTCGTGGATCATGGTGTCGATATCGAGTTCGGCAATCTCGCAATATTCATAGATTTGCTCGATTAGATCTTCATATTCGTTGATCGCCTCGAGGCCATAAGGCTGGGACACGGTTTCGGCGCGGCCGGACCGTCCAACCGGGGTTTCAAGCGGCAAATCAGGGTCGATGTTGCGGGCCGTCAGGAAGAATTCGACTTCTGGCGCGACCACAGGCTCCCAACCGCGCTCCGCATAAAGGTCCAGCACCCGACGCAGAACTTGGCGCGGGGCGATATCAATCAGCTTACCCGCATGGGTGTAGGCATCTGTCACCACATAAGCCGTCGGGGTGCGGTAGCCGGGTGCCACACAGATAGAGGACGGATCCGGCACAAGCACGCAATCAGGGTCGAGGGTGCCGGAAAACCCGTCTTCATCGTCGGATTCCGCATCTGGATATTCACCCGTAACCGTTACGCGCAAGATGGACGAGGCAATGCGCAAAGTGTGGTTTGACACCCCCTTCAAAAAGCGCGCAGCGGGCACAACTTTGCCCCGGATAATGCCGTTCATATCCGGCAAAATCAGCTCTATTTCAGATACGCCTTTCTCTTTGATCCAAGCTTCAAGGCGCTTGTGGATGCTAGGGTCTGTTTCAAACGACATAGGTCACCAGTTTCCGCTATAGAATCTCGTTGAGAATGGAATTAAGGGCAGCAACATAAGCTGCTGGAGCTTCTCTGGATAGGCTAGGCCCCGCTAACAGCATGTTGTGAAAGGGCGTAACCAAGAAGCCGCGATTTAAAAGTCCAAGGTGGATCGCGGCCTCAAGCTCATAATCAAAGCTTGCGCGCATTTGCTCGGCATTTGTTGGCAAGCTGGGAGCAAACACTGTCTCGAGCCGAGCACCCAATCGAATAACCGACCACGGCAAGTCGAGCTTTGCGATTAAGGCATTTAGGCCATCTTCCAACGCAATAGCCCCGGCGATCATGGCGGCATAATTGGTCTCGGTCATGACGTCCTGCAGGCAAGCGCGTAGTGCTGCCATTTGTAGGGCAGAGCCTGACAAGGTTGTGCCGACACCAGAATGCCCCGCGGGTATCTCGGTGCGCACCCGCTCGATCCCGCGCTTCATGTCTTCCGTAAAGCCCCAGACACCGGTAGGAATTCCGCCAGCGATTGCCTTGCCCGCAACCCAAATGTCAGGCTCAAGGCCATAAGTGCCCGTCCAGCCGCCGGGACCGGTTGAAAGCGTGTGGGTTTCATCGATCAATAAAAGACTGCCGTGGACACGGGTTAGGCGACGGACCTCGTCCAGAAAGCCCGACGCCGGTGCTACCATCCCGCAATTGGTCAGCGCAGGCTCCATAATGACGCAAGCGATTTCGTCGCTCTTCAGCGCAGCCTCTAACGCTTCGACATCATTGAAGGGCACGCATGTGGTCACTGCCGCCAAATCATAGGCTTGGCCCCAAAGACTGGGCTTGGCGACCGTCCGGCCAGCCGTCAGATTGACCGCCGTCTCATCTACTGCACCGTGATAGCAGCCATCAAACACAAGGATTTTAGCCCTCTTGGTAATGGCCCGCGCGGCGCGAAGGGCAAAGCGATTGGCGTCTGACGCGGTCAAGGTAATCTGCCAATAGGGCATACCAAACTTGGCCTGCAGAAGACTCCCGACCTCTTCGACATCGACAGATGGCAACATTGAGGTCAAGCCCCGCGAGGCTTGAGCCTGCACGGCCTTTGCGACGGGTTCTGGATTGTGCCCAAACATGGCCCCCGTATCACCCAAGCAAAGGTCGGTGAGAATATGGCCATCAAGGTCTGTCAGGTTGGTGCCGCTTGCTTGCTGGACGACCAATGGGAATGGCATTGGCCAGTCCAGCATCCAATGCTGAGGAACACCGCCAAAGAAGCCGTTTTCTTGATTTGCGCGTGCAGCAGATAGAGGTCGGCTTTGCCGATAGGCTGCGCTTTCGCGCGCCTTAAACTCCCCCAACTTCTCCCGGACGATCGGCACATTCCACCTCAGGAATTGTTATAACGTTCTAAGGGTGGGGTTGGTCAAGCCAAAAACGGCATTAAATGCGCTTTATCATCCAATCGAGGCCATCTTGCACATCTGCGGCAATGGCTGCCCGCAATCCAGCTTCGTCACCGGCCTCAAGTGCCTTAAGTGCGTCGCCGTGGCGATCGGATAGATCGAGGTCATTAACTGCATCCGGAAACATCAAGCGCATAAAGGGGCCAAAACGCACCCAAATGCTTTCAATCATCGGCACGACGACATTGGACGGGCAAGCCCGGTATAGCCCAAAATGGAAAGCATGATTGCTAGACATATAGCCTACGATGTCGCCTTGCCGCAGCGCCTCATTCATCGCGTCATTGGCTGCAGTCATGGCTTGGAGATGCTCAGCAGTAATGAAGGGTAACGCCCTTGCTGCCGCCTCAGGCTCCAGAAGCGTGCGTGCGCGCATCAATTCCATAATCCCGGTCCGGTCCATTTCTGGCACCGTGATCCGCCTAGTTGCCCCCATGCTTAAGGCATGCTCAGCCGTTAGGCGCCAGACTGCATCGCGCACCGGGGTAACGCTGCCGCCTAATTCTGTTGCAAGGGACCGCAGGCTGAGACTGTCACCAGGCGCAAAAGCCCCACGCGACAATCGCGCCCGTAATTCTTGGTATATCGCTTCGTGCAGGGGCTCTGCGCGGTCGACACTCTCTCCAGCAAGGATCTCAGTTTCTGACATTTGACTATTGTTGGGTTATTTTGCGGGGTCTGTCGATCATTTTCCGATCACAAAACTTGGCAAGCAGACTCAAATGACAGACGCGGCAAGCGTGGGAACAAATCCTTGTCTGTTCCATGACCCAAATTGACTAGGAAATTAGATTTCCAGCCGTTCTCGCTAAAGAAAATCCGATCTACGCCGGCATTGTCAAAGCCGCTCATCGGGCCACAATCTAGCCCAAGCGCACGGGCCGCCATCATCAAATAGGCACCTTGCAGCGTACCATTACGGAAGGCAGCTTCTGCGCCGCCGTCAGGCATACCCGAAAACCACGTAGCGGCATCTGGATTATGCGGGAACAGCTCTGGGATTTTGTCGTAAAACTTTGGATCACTTGCGATGATGACCGTCCAAGGTGCCGACATGGTCTTGTCAACATTGCCGGGGGCTAAATAAGGCTTAAGCTTAGCCTTGCCTTCTGGCGAGCCAATAAAGACAAAACGGGCAGGCGAACAATTAGCGCTGGTTGGGCCCCATTTTGTGAGATCATAGACCGCACGCATCAAGCTTTCGGGCAAAGTCTCCTCAACCCAACCATTACGGGTACGAGCATCCACAAACATTTGGTGCAAAGCTGTATCGTCAAGCGCGCCCATCACAATCCCCCTTCAAAACAAGCAATTGGTCTACAGAGCCTGTTCAACCCGCAACACTTCAGGGACATAATGCTTGAGCATGTTCTCAATCCCCTGCTTCAATGTGATCGTCGACGAGGGGCAGCCGGCGCAAGAGCCGCGAAGTCTCAGATAGACGGTGCCAGTTTCTGGCTCAAACCGGTCAAAATCAATGTCGCCACCGTCTTGTGCAACAGCAGGGCGCACACGGGTCGCCAGCAATTCTTCGATCTCGCGCACGATCTGGGCCGCATCACCACTATAGCCACCTGCTGAAGAAGTTGGTTCAGACGTGACGGTGCCGGTCATCACAGGCGCACCCGAGACAAATGTGTCCATGATCGCACCCAAGAGCGATGGCTTGATATGTGGCCAATCGATCTCTGCATCTTTCGTAACGGTGATGAAGTCTGCGCCAAAGAAGACGCGGCGGACCCCGTCAATTTTGAACAAGGCAGCAGCTAACGGCGAAGCTGCGGCTGCTTGGGCGTCGTTAAACTCGATTGCCCCGGCTGGATGTACATCGCGTCCGGGTAAAAACTTCAGAGTGGCAGGGTTCGGAGTGGCTTCGGTTTGAATAAACATGAGATAGACATGGGCCTCTTGTTAGGGAAATTCAACGTGTTTCAGGATCTAGCGGCACATCTGGATGCGCTAGGTCGCAAGGTCTGCCAATTCTTCATCACTCAGTCCCGCTGGGACAATCATAATCGCCACAGCACGAGCTCCAAAGCCAAAGCCGCCGCGCATGGCTGCAGCAACCAAAGGCCCAGGGCCACCGCGCCCCGAAGCTGCCGCCAACAAAAGGGTTTTCACGCTTGGGGTTGCATCAATGAAGGCGCGAATTTGATGATCTAGCGTGCCCTCCTGCACCACTAATTCAGGCGCGAGCCCAGCAGCTTGCCACGCAACATCGGAGAGTTCCTGCAAATCATCTAATGCTTCAAGGCGCATACGCTCACGCATCGCCTCGCCCATGGCTGACCAAAGGCCCGGATCCATCGGCTCTACCACACGCAGAATGATCAACTTCGCGTCGGTACTGGCCGCACGCAATGCGCCGAAATAGACAGCGGCCCGGCATTCTGGGCTGTCGTCCGCAATGCAAAGAAGTTTGCGCTCGCCCATGCCCTAGACCCTTTAGCGTTGAAGAATGTCAGTGATCTCGCGCAGTTTTGACCGCGCGCGAAGCAAATAGAAGCCCTCAGTCGATAAATGATTTGGCATCAAGAGCGCATTTGGTGAGGCATTCTGCACGATCAAAGGCTGCAAGCTGGCTGCGGTAGCGAGGTCTGCCAACATGGCATCATAAAGGGCTGCGACGCGCCGCTCGACGATAACATCCTTGAAGTCTTCGCGCACGGCGCGCAGCGCGATGAAATAAGCATAGGACTGGCCTTTGACGAAATAGAATAACTTGTCAGCCCGCCGATCGATAAAAACTTTGCGGCCTGCCCCGATTTGTTTCTCCAAAGCGTCAGATGACGATCCAAGATCCAAGGCTGATCGCGCCAAGAGCGCTTGCAGATTGTCTGAGCGCACATCGAAAACTGCCCGACCATCCGCTACCCGCGCATTGTAGGCGATCAATGCGGTGCGCGCTTTACGATATTCTTGGTCTGCAGACGAGGTTGGCCAAGGGTCGAGGAGCCATGTGTCGGGCTGACGGGACAGACCCTGCCGGGCGCGGCCCAAGTCCGGATCGGCTGCGGAGGTACCGCGCGAACGGCCCACATAGCTCTCAATTTCCACCGTGATATTCGACAAAGCCTTGACCATGCCGGACTGAAAATTGGCCATATTGCCGCCATAGCGCAACAAAGCAGCGGGCTGGAAGGGTTGGGTATTAGGTGCCCAAGCCGTTTGGTTGATCTCGCGATCGATTAAGCCTGCAATGACGGCAATGGTCCGTGAGGCACCAGGCCCCGGATCGTCAGCCTTGAAATTCAAATCATCATTAATGCGATGGGTGAGGACGGCGCCCAAGATGTAATAGATTGGAACCACAACCAAGACGGCGGCAATTGCCCAGCCCTGCCAACTTTGCTTTGGCTTCGTCGTCACAGGCGCAGCGGCGGGCGCGGCCTCAGCGGAAGCAAACGGGTCTTGGGGTGGGCGCGGGGTCACCATACGCTTCAGACCAGCCAGACTATGTCGTACGCGTTGACCAAAATCCATCTGACTTCTCCGAATAAACAATCTGTCGAGCACGGCCGCGCTCCAAGTGGCGCTGCCTTGTCCCCAGATCAATAACGACAACGCACCCTATAGCAAGTCAAGAACCATATGGCCGCGATGTGGTCGTCGCAACCCGCGCGTGTCCGCCCCTGATTCTTAAGCCTCTCTCGTATTTGCGTTCCATCAAATACCCGCAACAGCGCAATTCTGGCCCTTCTTTTTCCGCAAAAAAGGGCCACAAATAAAAGTCGATACAATCATGTTTACTGGCATGTTTACTGGCGCGCCAATCCAACCAGCGGTTTTTGCGATGATCACAGGTCCGTGACTCTGGACCTCAAGCGAATTCGCACTATAAGTACAATGATCAGAAGGCTCGCACGCCGATTTTGAGAGGAAAAACCATGAAAAGACAAATTTTGGGTTCTGGAATTGCTGTCTCGCTCGCGGCTTTGGCCTTGGTGGCCGGCTGTGGCCAACAAGCAAGCCAGAAGGCAGAAGCACCTGCTGCAGCTACCGAAGCTGCTGCTCCTGCAACCAACGAAGTTGCTGCCGCTCCTGCCGCTGAGGCTCCTGCGACCAATGAAGTGGCTGCTGCCGCTGCTCCAGCAGATGAAGCTGCGGCTCCAGCCGCTGCTGCTGCCGCGCCTGCCGCTGGCGCAATGGTTCTGGCGATTAAAGACAAAGCCGGCGCAACTCTCTCGGGTGACCCAGTAAAGGGTGAAGCCGTATTCCGTCAGTGCCAAACCTGCCACGTCGTGACCGCAGGTGTGAACAAAGTAGGCCCATCTTTGCACAACATCATTGGCCGCCCAGCTGGCCAGGTTGCAGGCTTCCGTTATTCTGAAGCCAACAAAAACTCCGGCATCACTTGGACCGAGCAAGAAATCTACACCTATCTCGAAAATCCAAAAGCCCGCGTCCCAGGCACGATCATGGCCTTCGTCGGCGTCAAGGATTCGCAAAAGCGCGCGGACTTGGTAGCCTATTTGAAGACCCACACCAATTAAGTTTGGGGTGCAGTCTCAGCCGATTTACTTTGGCGACTGAAACTTTAAAGGCGGGATGCTCAGGCATCTCGCCTTTTGCATGTGGCAGACAAACCAGCGAAATTTTGCCGCTAGATCTTACGACGCGCCAAATCCATTAAATGCAACGGCAGCGATAGCGTGAGGAAGAAGGCCACCCAGATTAAGCTTGATTCCGTTAATGCCGCGCGCAGCGCCAACATCAAACAAGCACCCGGGCCCAAAGCTAGCAAGAGCGTGATAGCGCGGGTTGCCAAAGTGCCGCTCTTACCAAGCCAACAAAGGACCAAAAACTCCAGCAAGATGGCTGCCAACGCCAGATCTATCGCTAGGCCAGAAACGAACAATTGGGTGACGATAGGCGGCAGGATCTCAGGCATGGACGTGCGGCATTTCTTGCGTCAGGTGGGCGACAGGCCCAGCAAATGCCCCATATCTTTCAAGAAGATGCGGGCATGGGCCGCTGGCTTTGCACGCACCAATTCCTTGTTCATATAGGCCTGCCACGTCAGATATTGCACATCGGGATCAGCACACATTTGGACAAAACGCTCCCGCCGCTTGTCGCTGCGGTACCAAAAATGCTGCATGATAGCCAAAACCCAGAAGACCTTGCCATGCGCCTTCATGAAGCGTTTGCGGGCGAGCTTGAGCGCAGAGACCTTGCCAGTTGCGAGCGCTTCGGACACCGCCGCAGCGGCCTCCCTGCCACAGACCATGGCATAATAAATGCCCTCACCCGAAGACGGCGCGACTACGCCGGCAGCGTCGCCCGCCAGCAGAACATCGCGGCCATTATCCCAACGATCGAGAGGCTTTAGGGGAATAGGTGCGCCTTCGGTTCGCACAGTCTCATTGACATCTAGACCCGAAGCGGCGCGCAAATCCTTGATCGCACCGCGCAGGGAGAAGCCCTTTTGCGCACTACCAACGCCGATGCTGGCCGTCGATCCATGCGGAAAAATCCAAGCATAAAAGTCTGGCGATAAATGGCCTTGATAATAGACATCGCAACGGCTGGGGTCGAAATCGCCGGACAGAGTCTCTGGTACGGCGATAATCTCATGATAAGCAAAAACGCAGGGGATTTTCTCGGCACCCTTGATGGTTTGCTTGCCGACTTTGGAACGCGCCCCATCTGCGCCGATGACATAGCGGGCGGTGACCTGTTGAGCATGGCCTTCACTATCGACGTAATGGATCACAGTTGGGCCATCAGCCTGATGCTCCAACCGCTCAAACTCACCCTTGCGACGTTCCGCACCCGACTTGGCAGCCCGTTCGCGCAAAAATTCATCGAACGTGTCGCGATTGACCATGCCGACGTAGCCGCCTTCAATCGGCATATCAACGACCTTGCCGCTGGGCGCGATCATGCGCGCCGCGTTGGCGTGCGCGCACAATAATTGTGCTGGGATATCAAAGTCGCGCATCAGACGGGGTGGAATAGCCCCGCCGCACGGCTTGATCCGGCCAGCCTTATCTAGCAGCAAAACACGATGACCTTGCATTGCAAGATCGGTCGCCGCGGTTGCGCCCGATGGGCCACCGCCAACGACTATGACATCAAATTCTGCCGGCTGTGCCATCGTCTTATCCTTGTGCCATTGGGGAACCATGCCCGATGAGTTGGGTTGGGCCAGTTGCCTGCGCGCGGTCGCCGGATCTCTGGTCATCGAGGCGACTGGCAAGATAGGCGGAAACCAAGAAGAGGCCGGCCTCAATCACAAAGACGACGAGGAAGGCATGGCCGGTTTCCGGTAGCACGGCACGCAGACCGTCAACGCCCATCGCACCGAAAAAGCCACCAAGACCAAAGGCAATCGCTTGGGCCGCACCCCAAATACCCATGCGGATACCAACCCGCGACTTCTGACCATTTCCCGCAAGTCCCATCATGGAACCGATGGCCGAAACGGCGAAGACCCCATTGGCAAAACCCAACGCAAAGACTGTTGGCTTAATAGGCCAGCCCGGTCCGACTTCTGCTGCTGCGGCAAGAGCCAGGAGCGCGAGTGCGGAGCCTAGACACCCAAAGATCGCCCAGGCCGCCATCCAGCTTTTGCCGGCGCGCGTGCTGCGCCCACCAATGGCCCCTGTAAGGATCATACCCAATAGAACACCCATATTCTGCATGCCCGACATTTGGGTGGATTGGCCCGGCGTCATATTGAAAACCAAGCCGGCAAACGGCTCTAGAATCAGGTCTTGAGCGCTATAGGCCAACATCGACACAAAGACGAAAATCGAGAAATTACGCGCCAAGGGCTCCGCCCAAATTTCCTTTAGTGCTTGCCTGAACGGGACTGGCGGGCCCTCGTCTGCCTCTGGCTCAGCGGCAATGGGCTTGGCCCCCTTAGGCAATTCAATGCCATGGACAGCCGCCAATGTTATCAAGAAGGCACAACCTGCCACCCCCGTTGCCGCAAAGGCCAGAGCCTGCGCGCTAAACGGCTCAATCATTTTGCCAACCAAGATAGAGGAAATCACAATCCCCAAGATCATCATGACCCACGTGATCGAGGCAGCAGCGGGCCGCCGCTCTGGCGTTACGCGGGTTGCCAATAAGGCCAACAAAGATGTGCCAGATGCGCCAACGCCCATCCCAATCATCAAATAGGCCAGAACCGAAATCAAAAGACCAAGCACAGGCGTGCTGGCCAACATGAGAGCCGCGTTGGTTGCCCCTAAGGCCCCCAAGCACAGACAAGCCATGCCACCAATAATCCAAGGTGTACGACGGCTTCCGAGGTCTGAACCATATCCCCAATGTGGACGGGTGATTTGTACCGCAAAGTGCAGGCCTACGAGGGCAGCAGGCAGCATCGCAGGCATAGCCATCTCAACCACCATGACGCGATTGAGTGTTGAAGTCGTCAGCGCGACGACGGCCCCAAGCGCACTTTGAACAAGCCCAAGCCGAGCAATACCGAGCCAACCCAAGGGCTTGTGCGGAATTTGGGTCATGCATGTCCTCCAAGCAGGGATCCGACGCCAATGGCGCTGACCAGCATTCCCAGCACATAGAGGCTAGTTCCAGTCGCATTGTACCAAGGCGTGTGTTTCAAAGGGTCGCTCAATAAGCGACGCATCAGCGCAAATTGGGCAAGCAGTGCGATCAGCACGCCACCGGCATATGGCAAGAGCCCCCAATAGATGAGCAAGCCAATCACGACAGCCTGCGGCACCGCCATCACGAAACAAGCAAATCGCGCGGCACCGTCGACACCCATCACAACCGGCAAGGACCGAAGGCCAAGTTGGCGGTCGCCCTCTACTGCCTTGAAGTCATTCAAAGTCATGATGCCGTGCGCGCCAGCGGCATAGAGGCCCGCGAGCAATAATATTTTTACGTCCGGCAGAGTCTGGGTGACAACGGCGGCCCCCGTAAACCACGTCAGCCCTTCATAGGAAAATCCGACAGAGGCCGGGCCCCACAAACCGCTTTGCTTGAGGCGAAATGGCGGCGCGCTGTAGGCCCAAGCAAGCACGATGCCCAGCGCTGCGGCTACAAATACCCATAGTCCCAAAGTCGCCGCGAAAGACAAGGACACCACCGTCCAGACCATTGCGATCCATAAGCCCCAACGGCCGGGAATACGCCCAGAAGGGATCGGCCGATTAGGTTCGTTTATGGCGTCGACATGACGATCAAACCAGTCGTTTACGGCTTGACTGGTTGCACAAATCATCGGCCCGGCCAAAATTGCGCCCGCCAATGCCAGCGGCCATTTCTCTGAAAACGGGGCCCCAGAGGAGACGACTCCACACATGAAAGCCCACATGGGCGCAAACCACGTGATGGGCTTAAACAGCTCCAGCACCGCTTTGGGTGACGGCAGATTGGATCGCACCGAGGGAGCTATTGTCTCATTCATAGGGCGAGCCTATGTTGGACACTTAAAAGTGTCAATTAAAATCGACACTAAATGGCTTTGACAGTGCTTTGAAAAAAGGCTGTATTTTCAATACAATTGGGCACTTAACCAAGGCGTACTTGGACCATCGCCCGCAAGAACTTGCTACTTATTGCCACATTGATTGGTGAAGGTGTAGCTGCGGCCTACTGCCCGTCATCCTCAAAATTGCCAATTCCAAAACGATGGAGCTTGGAATAGAGGCTTTGTCGGCTCACACCTAAAATCTCAGCCGCCGAGGCGCGGTTATTACCCGTCAGATCAAGGGCAGCTTCGATACAAAGTCGCTCAACAAAATCTGTTGTATCGCGGACGATTTCCTTCAGAGAAACACGGCCTACCAATTCACTCATGTCAGCCGGTGAACGAACCAGCTCTAGTGGCTGTTGGCCACGCTCCATCTCACGGCGGGTAACGCGTCGGATGCTAAAGCCATAGAAGCCATCTTCGCCTTCGGTAACCGATACAGCGCAGACTTCAACATCTTCCAACTCACCAAATTGGGTTTGCAAGACAGTCGGGAAATTGCGGACAACGCCATACTTCACAAGGTTTTCGAGAAGGATGTTGCGGTCAACACCAGGACGCCCCAAAAACCGTGTCAATGTTTCGCCATTTGCTTGCTCAGGCGTTGGTAAATGTACGAGATCGAGGAAAGCGGAGTTTTCCGTGAGAATGTTCAATTCGCGATCAGTGACCACGAGGCCGTCTGGCAAAAGATTGATCGCCGCCAACATGCGGTGGTTGCTGTCTACCGCAATAGGCTCTGACCGCTCGGCTGGAACCAACCGAACCAAGAAGTGCATGTTGCGGTCCTGCCGAAACAAGGAAGCACTCACATTCAGCTGTCGACCATTAGATGTAAGATTCGTTTGCGGCGCTGCGCGGCTGGTTGATGCCTGCGCGACCGAAAGAAGTGACGCAGCATCTTCTTGATTTTGTACCGCAAAAAGGCGTGAAAATGGCTTGCCCACAAGCGATCCATCTCCACCGATCAAGCGATCTGCAGCTGGATTTGCCTCTGCAACCCGACGGGTGGACCCATCAATAATCAGAACCGCTTCGCTCGTCGATTGAAACAGCATGCGGTAGCGTGATTCAGACGTACGCATCCTCGCATAGTCTCGCTCCATCGACTGCTGTGCTTGCAGCAATCGTTGTTGCAAAACCGACGCGGCACGATGGTCGCGGCCAATCGCGATAATTCGACCGTCATCCCCGGTTCCCACGGCAACATAGCGCAAAGAAACAGAGTCGCCCCGCCGAGATGGGTGGTTGAGCTCCCGCCAACGGATCGCCTTGTCTGATGCAGCATCTCGCAGCATCTCTTCGACCTTTGGACGGCTATCTTGAGTTACCGTATCGGACCAAGGCTTGTTGACCCAGCTTTCGAAGTCATCGAGCTGCAGGTCTGAATTGCCGACCGCCAGATCGCAGATCACGCCGTCACGATCTATGACGATCGCTACGTCCCCGCCAGCGGCGAGAACCTTTACCGCAATCGAAGCCTCTAAGTCACCAAGCGCTGCGGGTTGCAGCAATGGGCCGAAGTTTTGATTGGGGGGGCGATGTTCCATTTGTGCGTTGATAACCTTGAAACTAGCATAGACGATTAATGCCGGTGGGTGTGCTCGTATATGACTGTTTCAGCGATTGCGATAGCTTCTCTGCCGTCACTAGCAGAGAAATCGGCCCCGATGATTGCGGCCAGTTCGGGCCGCCCAACAATGTGACTTCCTCCAACCAACACGAGAATATGGCGATTGTGTGAGACTTTTCGTACCTGACGGATCAATTCTTTGACAAATGGGACCTGAGCCTCGCAAGAAATGCCGATTCCGAGGATATGGAAGCTCTCACTGCCCACAATAGCCAAGACGTCATTGATCCGGGAATTGGGTTCGCACAGGGTTCTCCAGCCCGCCCGTTTAAACAATTCGTCCACCATGCGGATGCCAAAGCTATGCATCTCACCTGCAGGCGTCACAAAAAGACCCGACGCCAAATCTGCGCGAACATTTTCTTCGTTGCGATAGGTATCGCTTAATCGGTTCAGAAGCGTCTGCATCCGACCAAGGCCGATTGTGACGTCTGAAAATGTTGCCGTGTCATCTTCCCACATCGCGCCCAAATGCCGCGCAGCAGGTGCCATCAGGTCTACATAGACTTCATCCAGACGCATACCCGAGTTCAGATAAGCATGAAGGATCGATTCCACATCATCCACTTCATGCGTGAGCAATATGTGGGCGAGATCCACGATGGCATTCTGCCCCAACTCTTTGCTCGTAGCCTGGCTGTTGTTTTGTTCGCGATGGGTTTTATGGGCCAGCATGAGGCGCGGAATAATGTCACCTTCAACCATTTGCGCCAGCAGCTCCATAATCTTCACATCGGTAGATTTTTCTGTGACCTGTCCGTGTGCTGTTTCGGATGAGTTCCAAGCCGACGTCGAGCTCTGCTTGATGTCCTCTTGGTCGGGGCTTCTGGGGTCCAGGTGCACCAAGGTGTCTTGATTGGACATTTGCTTCTCCAGGTAGTTTTCGGAGTCACACCGTCTCGTACGCGTCCAGCTACGCGCTGCCCCCTGTTGTTAGTTCCCGCCTTACGAGGAAAACAGTCATCAGGTCATCCCAAACCAGAGCAGGTGCCCTTTTGCTAAAGCTTTTTCTGACCTCTGGTTTTGTAAGCTTACACGAAGATTCAATATGAGCCAGAGCCAAATTAAAAATTTTATCCCCAAATGTCAAAAAGTGTCAGTTTTATTAGGCGTCCAAATAACTTGACAATCAAGGGGGGCGTGCGAAACTGCGGGATGGCGTGGGCATTTTTCGCCGGACGTCACCGGAAATCACGAATGCAATCCTTGCATACCTTATTAAAATCAACAGCTTCGCATTCATTTTGCGAGTGCGAAGCTGCGCCTGCGATAGAGCATGGTGCGAGGCACAAAGGGTTTCATTCAGTGGAGATTTTCAGCGCAGATCAAGCTGGTGTTGACTGTGTTTTGTCCAACCTACCCGTCAGTTCAGCATCAACGGTGGCCGCAGAACGGTCTAAATCGCCAAGAAAACCCTTGTACACGCCCGAACAAAGGGCGCGGCGCGATGCGACGCCTTGGACTTTGGTTCAAGCTATTTTAGCACCGCTACAATTTCTGGTTTTCCTAATCAGCTTAAGCTTGGTTGCTTATTATCTCACCACTGGAAAGGGGTATGAGGTCGCCACAGCGTCCATCCTGATCAAGACGTTCTTGCTCTATACCATCATGATTACGGGGTCGATTTGGGAAAAAGTTGTCTTCGATGAATGGCTCTTTGTTGAGGCCTTTTTCTGGGAAGACGTCTTTTCGATGTTGGTCCTCGCACTTCAGACACTTTATGTCGTTGCCCTCCTGAAGGGTTGGTGGACGCCGGAGCAACAAGTCTACATCGCGGTCGCCGCCTATGGGACCTATCTAGTCAATGCCGCGCAATTCCTATGGAAACTGCGCGTTGCCCGCCTTGAAGGCAAGAAAAATGAGGCGGGTTCGCAGAGCGGGCAAATGTCACCTTCAATGACGGCCCCAGGCACCAATTGGGCAGGGCAGCAATCATGACACCTCAGGCCCAAAAAATTGCGGATGCGTGGCGACAGCTGATTGTAAGTATGCTGCCCTTTGCGGACTCAGCTAGTAAGGATCTGCCGATTAGTCGGCTTTTGCGCTTATCCTTGTTCCAAATCTCCACTGGTATGGCCGCCGTCTTGTTAACCGGGACGCTCAATCGAGTTATGATTGTTGAGCTGGGTGTGAGTGGCACTTTGGTCGCTTTAATGGTGTCGCTGCCGCTTTTGTTTGCGCCCTTGCGCGCGCTGATCGGCTATAAGTCCGACACGCATAAGTCCTATTTGGGCTGGCGTCGTGCGCCTTACATTTTTATGGGCACGATCGCGCAATACGGTGGTCTAGCGATCATGCCGTTCGCACTGCTGATCCTGTCAGGCGATGGGCGTGGGCCGATCATCTTTGGACACATCGGAGCGGCACTGGCTTTCTTGCTTGTCGGCGCTGGAATGCACACCACACAAACCGCTGGCCTGGCCTTGGCGACTGACCTCGCGACAGACGAGACTCGGCCACGCGTCGTCGCACTTCTTTATGTCATGCTCTTAGTTGGCATGTTGATTTCATCCTTGGTTTTGGGCGGTTTGTTGGTGGACTTCAACGCCATGCGCTTGATCCAAGTCATCCAAGGTGCTGCGGTTGTCTCGTTGGTTTTCAATACAGTCGCGGTGTGGAAGCAGGAAGCTCGCAATCCAACCCTAACAGCGCCAGACCGCGAGCGGCCCGTCTTTAAAGAACAATGGAACTTGCTCATGCAGCAAGGGCGTACGGTGCGCCTCTTGGTTTCCACAGGCCTCGGTGCCGGTGCTTTTGCGATGCAAGATGTCCTATTAGAGCCCTATGGCGCTGAAGTTCTGGGGATGAATGTCGGTTCTACAACTGCCTTGACCGCGCTTTGGGCTGCAGGGACTTTGACCGGATTTGCGTTTGCCTCCCAACAACTCAGCCGAGAAGGCGAAGCGCATCGGCTCGCAGGTTATGGCGCACTTATAGGCATTGTAGCTTTTGCCTGTGTCATTTTCGCCGGGGCAATCTCCTTGACCCCCCTCTTCTGCTTAGGCGTGATGGGGATCGGCCTGGGTGGCGGCCTGTTTTCAATTGGCACGCTAACCGCTGCCATGGCTTTAGCTGGTGACGGCCAGCAGTCCGGCCTTGCCCTCGGGGCGTGGGGCGGTGTGCAGGCGACAGCCGCGGGCCTTGGCATCGCGCTTGGCGGCGGCATTCGCGATTTTGGTGCCCAATTGTCTGTTTCTGGGGCCTTGGGACCAGCCTTCAGTGGCCAAGCTACAAGCTATGGCATTGTCTATCATTTGGAAATCGGACTGCTGTTTGCAGCTCTCGTGGCGATCGGTCCGCTCGCCAAGCACGCGCCGGGCCCATCAAAAATTCGTGAAGCACAAGAACTCAACAAAACACGGGAGCGCCGCTTTGGGCTCTCGGAATTCCCAACCCTCTAACTACGATGGAGAAGTGACATGTATAACCAATATTTCGCGGGGACCGTGGATGTCACAGAGATAGTTCTCTATCTCTTCTTTGGCTTTTTCCTCCTGTTGGTACTTTACCTATTGCGCGAAGGCCGGCGCGAAGGTTTCCCACTGGAACATGATGTTACTGGCGCTTTGGAATCGACCCCAGGCGGTTTGTTTCCATCTACGCCAAAGACCTTCAATCTGCCTAACGGCAGCAAGTTGGTGAAGCCAGACGACTCGCGCGACACTCATGCGACTCAATTTAAGCGCACGGCCCCTTGGGCTGGTTCGCCAATTGAGCCCGATGGCAATCCCTTATCAGCCGGCATTGGTCCCGGCGCTTATGCCATGCGCGCGGATAAGCCAGACATGACTAATCATGGCACAACGCGCCTTGCACCGCTTCGGCTCGCGACAGATTATTCGATCGACAAGAAGGATCCAGACCTGCGCGGCTTTGCTTTGGTGGGTCTCGACGGTTCATCTGCTGGGGTGATTAACGACATTTGGGTAGATCGGGCCGAATTCCTAGTCCGCTATCTCGAAGTTGATGTCACCCCAGAAGGTGGGGCTGCTAAACATGTGCTCGTTCCGATGACCATGTGCGTCGTCCAGAAGAACCTCAAGCGGGTTCGCCTCGATGCTGTCCTAGGGAACCAAGTTGCAGGTGCGCCAACTCTGGCAAATCCAGATCAAGTAACCTTGCTGGAAGAAGAAAAGATCACTGGCTACTTTGGTGCTGGCTATCTCTATTCCACGCCCGCCCGCTCGGAACCATTGATATGAGCGGCGAACACGACTTTGAGCCTATTCGCGGTCTGCCCGGCGACTTACCACCAGGCGAAACCATCCTCTGGCAGGGAGAGCCCGACTGGACACTTATGGCCCGGCGTGTTTTCCGGGTTGACTGGGTTGCAGCCTATTTCGTGTTACTGATGGCCTGGCGGGTCATTGACAGCACAGCAAATGGCCAAGGCTTTGGAACAGCGTTTTTGGCTGCGGCTTGGGTCGCCCCGATTGGCATTGTTGGTCTGGGTATCTTGGTAGGCCTAGCTTATTTGAACAGCCGCACCACAGTCTATACTTTGACCAACCGTCGCTTGGTAATGCGGTTTGGCGCAGCCATGACCAAAGCAATCAATATCCCTTACAAGATCATTGAAAGCGCTGCAGTCAATCAGATGGCCGACGGAAGTGGCGATATTGCCGTACATTTGGTGAAGCCCAACAAAATCTCGATCATTTTGTTGTGGCCACATGCGCGTCCCGGCTTCATTTCTCAGCCACAACCATCACTTCGTTGCCTGCGCGATGCCACGAAGGCAGCTGCCGTGTTGGCCGAAGGGCTGCGCCTCACGCATGAGCAGACCCATGCCACCACCCCACGTGTCGAGGAAGCTTCGACAGCCTCAAACGGTGGGAACGTTGGGGCAGAACCTGCCCTTGCCTAATCTGCTGATGGCTCGCCCTGCCTGCGTTGGGCGAGCCTTAGCAAACCTCTAGCGTCTAAAGTCCAACTGAAGGAACATTACCATGAGTGCAATTGACCATGAGCCATTTCCAAAAGGGGCCTTATTTGCTGCGGGCAGCTTGATCGCCTTTTCGTTGATCGCTGCAGCCGTGGGGCGCTATCAGAATCTCAATCCACCTGTGGATTCTATTGTCTCGGCGCCTATTCCCAGCACCGTTTTGAAACTACGCTTTATCGACGAGGCAGACGGCTCAGTCATTGTGCGCAATGCCGAAACTGGAGCTACGCTCGATACAATTGTTCCTGGCGAAGACGCATTCATCCGTGCCGTGATGCGGGGCTTTGTGCGGGATCGTAAGGCCCGCAAGATTGGTGCAGAGGTGCCGTTCAACCTCTCGCTTTACCCGAACAAGCGCTTGACGATGTCTGATCCCACAACCGGCAAAGAGATTGATTTGCGTGCCTTTGGCCCAACCAATGAGGGCGCGTTCGCTCGCTTCTTGGCAACGCCTGAGGCGCGATGATGGTCGGCTGCTGCAATAGCACTCGTTATAAGCGAGATCTCTGATGGATCTCGCCAACCTCGCTGCGCCTATTGTATCGACGGTATTTGCCTGGTGGTTCAGCACGGGCATAATCTTGTTGCTCGTGCGCTTGCCACCAAAAAGCTACGGCACAGCGCTCAGCCTGTTCGCTTTGGTTCTAGCGCTGGCAACAGGCGGCGTAATCATGACGGCAGACGAGAACACGACCTCAGCAGCATATTTCGCGGCTGGTTGCGCATTGTGTATCTGGGGCTGGCATGAAGCAAGCTTCTTGATGGGCAAGATTACTGGGCCACGGCCTGCGGCTTGCCCCGCTGAGGCCAAAGGCTGGACACGATTCAAATTTGCGACCCTGACGGTCATTCACCATGAGATTGCGATATTTTTGACGCTTCTAGCGCTGATCGGTCTGACCTGGGGCCAGCCAAATCCCGTGGCCGCTTGGACGTTCGGTATTTTATTCGCCATGCGGATCAGTGCCAAGCTCAACATCTTTCTGGGCGTCCCTAACCTGACTGATGAATTTTTCCCAGCTCATTTGGAACATCTCAAATCCTATCTGCCCAAGCGACCGATGAACGCGCTGATGCCGGTTTCAGTAATTGGCTCGCTCATTCTGTGCGCTTGGTTGATGACTCAAGCAGATCGCGCCGTCGAGGGTTCTGCGATGGCAACAGGCTTTGTATTGCTATTCACGTTGGCCGCCTTAGCTCTATTGGAGCACTTCTTTATGGTCTTGCCCGTTCAGGATGCCGCACTTTGGAGGTGGGCCTCGCCAAGTAAGGGTGCGCAAAAGTTAGAAGCCAATCCGGCTAAAGATCAGGATCTAAGTCCAACTGCATGGGAGTCGACAAAGTGAATCATCTCGTAGCGACCCCGGTTGAGCCGCTCTTGTCGAAGAAATCTAGGTCCCAAACGTCCCAACCAATCATCCCGGCAATTGGTAAGGATGGACTTTTGTTTCCGATTGAGAAACTCAAAGCGCATGAAGATGGAATTCTGCATCTCGCTGTCTCTATCTTTGTGTTCTGCGGTCCAAATCTTTTGATTCAAAGGCGCGCAGCGAGCAAATATCATTGCGGGGGCCTATGGGCTAATACCTGCTGTACCCATCCGCATTGGAACGAAGCGCCAGAAGATAGCGCTCGCCGCCGACTGTATGAGGAACTTGGCTTAACCCTCGACCTGACGCCCGCTCGTGTCGTTGAATACTATGCGGAAGTCTCAAATAATCTGATCGAGCATGAGCGTGTTCAGGTCTATCGTGCCGATGTCGCCACTCAAAACTTGGCATTTAACCTTGCACCCGAAGAAGTGGCGGACGTGCGTTGGCTCGATGTGCGTGAGCTGAAGAAAGATGCTGTGGCAAACCCGCAACTTTATGCGCCCTGGTTCAAGATCTATTTGGCCCGTTGGGGTGATCTCGGCCTTTAGGACCTTTAGACTTTAATCCGGCAACTTAGATAAAATGTCACCCAAAAGGCGGGTCACAACTTCGCGCGCTTCTTCTATTGCCAAATCTTGTTCAAAGCGCAAAGCGTGCCAGTTCTGGAAACTCAAGATCACCTTGATGCTGCGGGTAGACAATGCGTCAGCCAGAATTGTCGCGGGCAGCAAGGCTTCCACTGTGCTGGCTTCCAGTTGCAAGGTTCGCCGATATTCTTCCGTCAGAAAGGCCGAACGAAAGCGCTTATAGCTAGCTGAAAGCCGGAAAGGATGGATGCGCTCAAAAATCGCGGTGCGCCGACCAACAATCTGCAACAGTCGCTCTTTCCAGGTCGCGCCTGTCACAGGCTCATGAAGTAGCGGCATCACCTCTGCCGACACCCGCTCACTCACCTCTTGATAGAGCGTATCCATGTCGTCGAAGTGACGGAAGACCGACCGCAACCCAACTCCAGCCACTTCCGCGACGCGCGCAGCGCTGGGGGACAAGTCGCCACCCTCAATCAAATGAAGGACCGCGGCGACAATTTTGTCGCGACTGGTTTGACTGCGTGCACGACGGCCATCGCCAGGGAGGTCGGACGCGAAAGGTAAAGTTAGGATTGTTGCAGAAGCCATCACTAATCTCTTGCCTTAAAACGCCAAAATGGCAAGCCAAACCACCAGCCACCCTGCTTGTGGACGCTATATTGACATGATAAGTGTCAATTAATGCATCTGGGGGGAGCAAAATGATCGGATTCAGCATCGCGACGGCCGTCCTGATTTTGGGGACCACAAGTCCGGCAGCGGCCGCGCCAAGCGCAAAGCAGCGCGATGAAGTGCGCAAAGCCTGCATGGCGGATGTTATGCGCCTTTGCCCGCGCGAAGCTGCCGCTCGCGACCGCCTTGGCATTCGTGCCTGCCTTAAAGCCAATGTATCCAAGACCTCGCAAGCGTGCCAATCGAGCTTACGGGCCGTTGTCCCTGGTCTTGAAAACCAAACCAGCTCCAGCCGCCCAAGTTCCTCCGATCGTTCACCCCCGCCAGCCCCCAAACAATAGGAGTCCGCATGTCACCCTGGATTATTTGGGGCACGGCCCTCGTATTGTATCTGCTGTTTCGGCTCTGGTACGACAATTGGCAAGGCCCTGTTAAGACTCACGAAATCGAAGCTTTTCTCGACGCCGTCGGTGATCGCTTAGAAGAAACGGGCAATAGCCGAGCCGTTCTGAAGGCTTTTCTGGAGCAAGACGATGGCGGCGAGTTCCTCATGCTCAATCTGGTCAAGGCTGAAATGGGCGAGGTTGAGGACCCGAAAACCGGTGAGATGGTGCGGGGCTTTGAGCTATTGAAGCGTTACTCTCAACGCTTCATGCCGGTGCTGCTGGGACGTGGCGGACATCCGGGCATGGTTGGGCGCAAGGTCGGCGGTTATGTTGACGCTTGGAATACATCCCCCGACCCAGGTTGGACTCTCTTTGGCTTAATGCGCTACCGTAGTCGGCGCGACATGATGCGCTTGGCCGCTGATCCAGCCTTTATTGCTGCCCATCCAGAGAAGATTCTAGGAACACCTGTGACTTTTTCTTTTCCAACCAAACGGATGGTCAGCCTTTATATCGGGCCCCGTGTGACCGTTCTTTTGGTGCTCGCCTTGGCTGCGGCGCTGACTCAATTGGCGGTTGGAGGTTGAGAACCGCGAAGGGGAAAGGACAATTTACCGCCTGCCATCAGGCTATGATAGTCGACCATTGGCCCGATGAGGGCTTGCCCCCGAAGCACCACATCTGCCGCCCGCGACTGATCAATCTGCAGCACTTTTCCATTCGCCAAGTGAAGGGTAGCATTGGAAACGAGAGGGCGGCCCAAAGTAAATCGGCCACTTGCTGGCTCAACGGGGTAGAATCCCAGCGTAGCAAAGACATACCAAGCGCTCATCTGCCCGCAATCATCATTGCCGATGATACCGTCAGGTCGATCTGAATAGAAGGCCTGAGCGATCTGCGCGACCCTGTCATAGCCTCGTTCTGGCGTGTCACTAAAGGCATAGAGCCAAGCAATATGATGGCTGGGTTCATTGCCGTGCGCATACTGACCTATCAGCGCCTCTTGCCCCAGATGTTTGTTATCCCCCAGCGACGGAAGTGAAAAAAAGGTATCAAGCCAAACCCTTAGTCCGCTTGCCCCCCCAACAAGCGTGCGAAAGCCCTCCACATCGTGCAAGGCCGGTGTAGCGGTATATTGCCATGCATTGGCCTCCGTATAGTCGCCGGGGTTATTCATGGGTGATGTGGGCACCAACGGATCAAATGGCGTTCGCCAGCCACCAGCCTGATTGCGAGCCCGCATGGTTTTGGTCTGGGGATCAAAAAGCTTCTGATATCCACGCGCACGAGCTTCAAATCGCTGTGCGACATCATGCTTGCCTAAGAGCTTCGCCACGCGTGCCACAGCATTATCGCCAATGCCATATTCCAAAGTCTTCGAGACCGCTTCACCTTCGCCCAGGTCGTAGGGAAGATAGCCATACTTCTCATAAGCGGACCAATCCTGCTGGGCCCAGACGGGAGCGTTTGGGCGCGGATTCGTCGACGAGGAAATCATGGCGGCTAAAGCCTCCTCGCGATCAAACCCATTGAAGCCTTTGACCACCGCATCGGCAATGACCGGCAGCGCGGGATTGCCAATCATGGTCCATGTCTCCTGCCCCCAAGCTGTCCAAAGCGGCAGATAGCCCTGCGCTCGATGATGATCCAACAGCGTTTGAACCATGCCATCCACGCGCTCGGGTACGATCAAGGTGAAGAGCGGATGGACCCCACGAAACGTGTCCCAAAGCGATAAGGTACTGTAATACTGCCCTGTCTTGGAACGGATTACCGTTCCGGTCGGGCCACGCACGCGTCCATCTACGTCTGCTATGTCACTTGGATGGATCATGGTACGATAAAAGGCGGAATAGAAAATCCGCTTTTCTCTAGGACTGGCGTCAATGTCGATACGTCGTAATAGGGTGTTCCAGCTTGAACGAGCAGACTGCACCACTGCCTCAAAGCTTGGCTGACCAAAAGCCGCCATATTGGCTTTGGCACCAGCAACATCGACTGTTGAGAGCGCGATGCGGGCCTCCAACTGTTTGGCCCGCCCTAGATCAAACTCCAGAATAAAGCGTGGAGCTTGATCGCCCGGACGGCTTGGCAGGGTTGTGATGTGCTTTATGGGTCGATCAAATCGAACGACGAATGACGCCTGTCGTTCTACCCAGTTTTTTGACCAGATCGTGCCACTGATCTTGCCGCTCGCCGCGTCAGTTTGAACATCCGATTTCAGAACCCGTGGACCATCGCCAAACAAAATGCCATGTTGAAGATCCAGCAGGACTTGAACTTTGCCTGCTCGACCAAAGCGATAGCGTTGAATGGCAACGCGTTGCCCCGCTGTCAGCTCAACATGAACATTGTGATCTTTCAACGTCACAGCATAATAGCCGGGGCTGGCTTGCTCGGTTGCTTTATCGAAACTGCTGCGGAAATTTGTGGTCGCAGGCGTCCATTTCGTGCCGGCTGAGGGCTGCAGTAATACGTCGCCCAATTCGCCAATGCCCGCCCCGCTGATGTGGGTGTTGGAAAAGCCCAAAATAGAGCGCGCCTGATATTGATAGCCGCTTGAATAACTCCAGCCACGATCTTCCATGTCTGGACCCGGTGCGACCATACCAAAGGGAACCACAGCGCCGGGGAAAACATGCCCAGTTCCATCGGTACCAATGAATGGATCAACAAAGCTAATCGGCTGCTTCTCTCGCGCATGGGACGACGTGGCCAGTGCGAAGCAAGCCAAACTGAAGAGCCAATAGGTAAGAAGTTTCACCGCCTTCATCTTCATCCTGCTCCCGTCTGTCATTGGGCGAAGAACTTCAAAGACCGATGTAGATTGGACTTCCAATAATCCCAATCATGCCCGCCGGGCAGCTCTTCATAGGTGTGCGCGATCCCGGCCCTTTCCATAGCTTGGTGTAGCGCCCGATTTGCCGACAAAAGTTGATCCTCGGTGCCACAGTCAAAGCGAATACGTGGAAGGGGACCCTTGGCCCCTTCTAAGGCAGAAAAAACATCTTGATCGCAAGGATCAGAACTCCAGCCGTCAGTGGTCTCTTCAATGATTTTGGCAAGTTGGTTCTTGTGGGTTGCAGAGGAATGAGCGCTGATCGCTGTGAAGTTCGATGCGAATTTTGAGCCGAGACGAAGGGCGGCAAAGCCACCCATAGACAAGCCTGTCAGATAGCGCGCTGAGGCTGGGCTGCACGCTTCGGTCAATTGAAACGCGATTGCTGGAACTTCTTCGACAATCCAACTCTCGTAATTCGCATCTGTATGCGGAACATACCCAGAGCCATCCCCCCAAAGACCATCTGACGGCATCAACAGCACCATGGGCGGGATCAGCTTTTGCTCAATCAATTTGCGTGCCGTTAGGTGAGCCTCACCCTTAAACGCCCAGGCCCAATGCGAGCCATAGACACCGTGTAACAGTGTGACGATTGGCAGCGTGACACCTGCTGCCACATCGTCTGGCACAAAAGCCGTCACATCCGCCCGCCGACCCAAGGCTTTGCTCTTCACCGTAATGTGGGACAGCCCACTAGGATCAACGGTTAGGTTAGCTCGTTCAAAGGTCCTAAACATTGGCCCTACCATTTTCAAAGATGATGACGCCTTTAGCGGTACGCCCCGCCAACATGTCGTCGATTGCCGTATTCAAAGTGTCTAGGCGGTAGGTTTTTGAGATCATGGACGGCAAATCAAGGGTGCCCTCCACGGCCCATCGCATCAAGCGTGGGAAATCTCGGTCTGGGTCGCACCCGCCATAGAGAGGCGTCACATATCGCTTATCCCACCAGAACCAGGGCATGGGCACTTCAACCGGTCCATGCGCACCACTGACTTGGACAGCCATCCCACCATTGCGAACCAGCCGCAAAGGCAGAAAGGCCAACGCAGCCACACCTGTTGCTTCGAACGCAAAATCGACTCCGCGTCCGCCCGTCAAGTCTTTGATTTGTGCGGCTAGTTGATCGTGATTGGGGTCCGAAGGACTAACTAGGATTAGATCTGTGGCACCCATTTTTTGGGCACGGTCCAGACTATCCTGCCGCAAATCAATTGCAATTATTTTGGAAACGCCGGCCAGCCTTGCACCCTGCACGACCGACAAGCCAACGCCACCGCAGCCAACAATCGCCAGCGTATCGCTTGGAGCAGGCTGCGCAATGTTCAAGACCGACCCAACGCCCGTCATCACGCCACAGCCAAGGATGCACGCTTGCGCCACCGGGATCTCGGGTAGAAGCGGCGTCACAGCAGAGCGTCTTACCAGAGTAAACTCAGAGAACGTGCCAAGGTTAAAGGCGCGCTCGATCGATTGGCCTTGCCAAATGGTATGATTTAGGGCCGCCCGGCTCGAGCCGAGATTCTCAGGATCAATGCCGTGCGAGCGCTCACAGATATTGGCATGGCCAGTTTCACATGGCTTGCAATGACCGCAGGGAATTGCCCAGTTGAGCAAAACCGGGGTGCCGATTGGCAAGTCGCAGACATCGGGGCCAACGGCCTCAACCCATCCTGCCCCCTCGTGTCCGGCAACCAATGGCCCGTCCCAAGACAATGAGGCATAGTCTGTGTGGCAAACCCCTGCTGCGCCCAAAGCAACGCGCACTTCATCGCCGATGGGCGCGCGGACTGATATCCTGTCAAGGACAAAGCCGCCCTGGCCATCCGTAATGGCGGCAAGACCAGTGCGGGTAGCAGCCCCTATGCTCATACGGCATGCTCGAAAATGACAGGGTTCTTTGGCGTTTGAATGATTTCTCCGACGCGGGCACCTGGGCACCATTGCGCCCAATCCCCTGCTTGTATGTCATTAGTCGGTTGTTGCAGGACCATATCGACATCCATGTAGATGACAGTCATCACGCTGCGAGGCTTAGTGGAGACGTTCGGGCCAGCCTTATGAAAGGTCCAGCCCAAATGGAAGCTGACATCACCTAGATCAAACGGATTTTGGACGAACGGAAATCGGCGCGACTCCATCATTGCTGTAATCGCCGCCTCACTTTCATCGGAGATACCGAGGTCCCGACCAAAGGCTTCATGCTGGCTACCCGCATAGAAGCTGAGCGGCCCCATCTCGGTCGGGACGTGTTGCAAAGGGATCCAAGCCGTTACGGTACGATCAGTTGCAAGCGGCCAATAATATTGGTCTGCATGGGCTGGGGTGATGCCACCGCCCGGCTCTTTATAGAGTGACTGGTCATGATAAAGACGCACGCCGCGTACAGCCATCAAAGCGGCGGCGATCCGGCCTAAAGTTTTACCCATGACGAAGGATTTTACACGCTCACTTTGCTCCCACAGATTCATGACTTGCAGAAAAGCGCGGTCATAGGTGGTGCGCTCCTCTAGGGGCTTGGTCTGGGTCGAGAGGGCAATCGTAAGTCGCGTGATTTCGCGGCCGTAATCAGCCAGAATATCTGGCGGGAGAACGGACTTCAGATGAATAAAGCCGTCCCTGTCAAACTGGCGTAGGTGCTCTGGCTTGAGGTCAAAGGGGCGATCGAGATCAGGATCAAGAACAAGACTCATGATTGGCATCCTTGGTTTTAAAGTGGGTTTTTAGAAATCAGAAAGGCAGAAACGGGCCCCAGCGTGATGTCATCGCCATCGACCTGAACCTTGCCTACTGCCAGATCAGGCTTCAAACGGCTGTCGACCAAACCAGGAATCGTTTTGGCTTTTGGCGAGAAATTGAAGCCCGCGAGGCAAGAAGCAGCCCCAAATTTGCGGGAGAATATCAGGCAGGATTCATCCTCATAGAGCACGCTATAGTCGCCAAGACGCATGGCCGGGTTCGACTGGCGCAAAGAGATCGCGTGCCGCGCAAAAGCCAAAACCGATGCAGGATCTTGGGCTTGTAGGTCAACGCTGTGATCCCGGTGCGCTTCTATAATCGGCAGCCAAGGTTTGACGGTTGAAAAGCCCTGAAATGTATGATCGTGAGACCAGGGTTGGATCGTACGGCACCCGTCGCGACCCTTATTCGCGGGCCAGTTCGCAACGCCCAACGGATCGCGCAGGTCTTCATAGGCCAAGTCTGCTTGGGTAAGGCCCAATTCTTCGCCTTGATAAAGGAAAATCGTGCCGCGCAATGCTACCAATAACGCCAGCGCAAACTTGGCGATTTGGCTTGTTGGGGCGTCAAGCTTCCATCTGCTCGCAACGCGGGCGCAGTCATGATTGCTGAGCGCCCAAGATGGCCAAGCGGAGGCCCCCTTCCCTGTTGTCCAAGGTTGCATCGCCTCGTGAAAATGTTGAGGGTCGGCCCGGTCACTCAATAATTGAAACGAATAGGCTGTATGCAGATGATCTGTGCCAGCCGTGTATTCGATCATGCGGGTTAAATTGTCGTCAGAACCGATTTCTCCGACAACAAAGCTGCCTGGATAAAGGTCAAGCAGCTCCCTGATCCGCCTCAAGAAAGTAAGGTTTTCTGGCTGACAAACGTTGTAGATATGCCGCTGCATTGTCGCCGGACTGTCACCTGGCTTTGGCGGATTATTCCGAAGCGCTTGGTCGTGGAAATAGTAATTGACGGTATCGAGTCGGAAGCCATCGACACCGCGGTCTAGCCAGAACCGTCCGATAGCCAAGATTGCCTCTTGAACCTCGGGGCAATGAAAATTGAGGTCTGGCATCTGCGGCAGGAAGTTGTGCAGATAATATTGCCCGCGCCGAGGCTCCCATGTCCAAGTTCCGCCGCCCATCCAGCTTTGCCAATTGGTCGGACACGACCCATCTGGCAAGGGATCGGCCCAGACAAACCAGTCCGCCTTCGGGTTTGTGCGGCTTTGACGGCTTTCTTGGAACCACGCATGCTCCAAAGCCGTGTGAGACCAAACTTGATCGATAATGACTTTGAGCCCCAGCTCATGCGACCGGGCGATCAACGCGTCAAAGTCTGACATCGTGCCAAACATAGGATCAATGGAACAATGGTCGCTGACGTCATAGCCAAAATCGCGCTGAGGCGAAGCAAAGAAGGGGGACAACCAAATGCCGTCCACACCAAGCTCTGCGACATAGTCGAGCCTTGAGGTCACGCCCCGCAAATCTCCAATCCCGTCGCCATTGGAGTCAGCGAAACTCCGAGGGTAGATTTGATAAAGGGTCGCGCCGCGCCACCAGTGAGAATCGGAAGATTGCATTGTCAAGTTGATATCTTTGAGACAGGCCTATGCCATATGCTCGGCACAGTTCCAGTTTAAGGATGAAGATGACCGTTTGTCACATTCGTTCCCATCACCACACATGCGAAAAACTATCGCATTGTCACCTTCTCCAGAAATTGCGTCCCAGTCTTGAAGATAGGGGTTCAGGACGAGATTGGGCGCAGGATACCTGCATGAGAAGCAAATTACCCATTTCAAGAGTTGTCGTTAAATTGAGCTATCAAAAATAGGTGTTTTATGGTCAAAAACAGCGATTTTTGTCGTCTTTAGTGACTTTATAAACGTTTGATACACCAGTTTCTGCTTATCTATCCCTTACTGAACAAGGGTAATAGGTAGCTGTGTTGTTTTCGACCGGACAGAAAACTAAGCGACGCGGCGAACGCGGCAATCTCGTCGTGATAACCGGCTTAATTGCCGTACCTTTGGCGATGATCGTAGTGATCACGATAGAGATGGTGTCTCTCTCCAGTGAAAAGGCCCGCATGCAAGCCGCTGTAGACGCCGCGGCCCTTGCAGGTGCTCGCGAAATGGCCGTTGCTGGCAGTAATGCCCGGGACGCAAATGGCTTTGCAGAGACATTCGCATTAAACCAAGTTTCAGACCTTTCGCCGCGCGTCGCGATGAACTTCACTGCCAGTCAGAACGCAAATGGCGGATTTCAAGTTTCCGGCGTCGGCGTGCGAGGGTCCTTCTTCGGCAATATGGTTCCACCGGGCGGGTTTACCATCCGCGTTAGCGCAATTGCCGAAGCGCTCAATCAGCAGCCTCTTTGTGTGCTCGCTCTGCCGGAGAACGAAGACGACGAGGACGAACCGTCTGGATTGGTCGCACAAATGACCAGCAGTGTGCAAGCAACGAATTGTTTGGTGCATTCCAATGGCTCAATGACCACTCAGAACAGCGCCACAGTGTCTGCGGGCACGATTCAGGCCTCCCGAACCGCAAAAGGAACTGGCTATTCGCCAGCCGCAAATAATGGTGCCTTGAAGGTCACAGATCCGTTCAAGGGCAGGGCTATCAGACGCAATGGCGTTTGCTTGTCAACCCCACCCGCCCCGAGAACAGTCACAGGGGGCACCGTGTTCACACTTAATTCGGGGATTCACCAAGAAGAGCTTATCGTAAGCGGGAATGCGACAGTGACGCTTGGACCAGGAGATCATTATTTCTGCAACGCTGTCACCGTTAAAGGCAACGGCACTCTGCAGGGAACTGATGTGGTGATGATTTTCCATGATAATCAGACATTCCGCGCAACCGAAAGCTCAAAGATTTCATTGACGGGCCGAGCGACAGGTACTTGGTCAGGATTCGTGATTGTCACATCGCGCGACAATGAAGAGCAAATGGAGATTTCCTCCAGTCTCGTCGACAGATTGTTGGGCACGATCTATTTGCCAAACGCTGAACTTCTGATCAATGCTGCCGGTGCCGTCGCTGAAGACTCGAAATGGAGCGTGGTAGTCGCTAAGGACATTATTCTGGATAAGAAAGCCCGGTTAGTAATCAACACGGATTACACCGGCTCTGGCGTCCCCGTTCCAATCGGAGTGGGCGACAAGAAACTTAATTCCAATGGAACCCGACTGAGACAATAAGCTGTCGGCTTCCTCTTAACTCCCTTGATTTTAGAGACAAGGGAACGCCAGAATTCGATCATTTGGATGCTTGGAAGCCTGCTCCAATCACGTGGCGCTTCGATAAGCTTTCGAGTTTAAACAAAAAAATTAATTGATCGGCAATCTAATTACCATAGGGTAATACATTCACGTTGTGCACTTGTGAGTTCTCGCACGCTCATCAAGGGCCAATCGGGTTTGACTCACCACTCATGGATTTCACACAAAAGCCAGCGAGGTCAGTTGGCTGTCATCACAGGCTTGGCAGCTATGCCGCTTGCGATGATTGTAGCCATCACGGTTGAAATGGCTGCTCTGACAGCTGAACGGGGGCGCATGCAGTCAGCGGTGGACGCCGCGGCTTTGGCCGGTGCGCGCCAGGCGTCGCTTTCAGTGGCCTCGGCGAGTGTTACCAACTATGCGGTGAGTTTTGCCAGTCAACAGGTCGTCGACCTAGCTCCCCGAATGAGAATTAGATTTACCGCCACTCAAAGCGTCAACAACACTGTACAAGTAAATGGCACAGCCAATCGTGACTCATTCTTTGGCAATTTGGTTCCGCCCGGCGGATTTACAATTCGTGTCAGTGCCACGGCCGATGCGCTAAACCAACAGCCGCTATGTGTATTAGGACTCCGTGACCGAAGCAAGCAATCTTCAATTTGGGTGAGTGGCAGCGGTCAGATCCAGGCGAGCAATTGTCTTGTCCATGCAAATGGAACAATCCGATCGACAGAATTGGGGCGCGTGACAGCCGGCGCAATCTCGGCCCGTGTCCGCGCCTTCGGCACAGGGTTCTCACCATCCGTGAATACAGGCGCAATGATAATTCAAAACCCGTTTCAAGGCCGCCAGATCATAGCAAAGAGCGAATGTCAGAAGGAGCAAGGCGAGGATGAGGTGACTTATGCAGGCACCTCAAATGTGACGCTTCCCGCTGGCGTACATACACAACGTGTCAGTGTTGCAGACCAGGCGAAGTTGACTTTAGGTCGAGGCGACCACTTCTTCTGCGATGGCCTCGAGATTAAGGATGAGGGGTCGTTGCGGGGCGAAGATGTCGCCTTGTTGTTTGAACGCGGGTCCTTAATCGCCGAGGATGAGGCAATGTTGGACCTGACCGGGCGGACCACTGGCGCATGGGCTGGGTTTCTAATTGCTGCCGACTTTTCCAATCAATCCGACATGGTCATCTCATCCCCGAATGTAAACAAACTACTGGGGGCTATCTATCTATCGAATGCCAATCTCAATATCGACACCGCGGGCATGGTAGCCGAGGATTCAAGGTGGAGTGTCGTAATCGCACAAAATGTTAACTTGTCCGGCAATTCCCGATTGGTCATCAATAGCAATTATGCGGGCTCTGGTGTGCCTGTTCCTGTAGGAGCTGGCAATAACACTGGCCCACAACAGTCAGGTGCGCGGCTTAGGCAATAGGCAAGAAGACGCAAGCGAGGATCCACTCCAACACAATTAAGGGCTTTGAGCGACACCTGGCAATTACCTGATACAATGCCTTTTTGACCTGAACATTAACCAAAACATTGATTTTTTGCCTGTTTCCAACTGCAGAAATTCTCTCAATCCGCCACAGAATGCCTGTTCTCGCAAAATTTTATCGAATTGTTTAGCCGATCTTTCACCCACTGTTACTAGTGAGAATATTTGAGTTTTCGCCGACGCGCGCATTTTGAATAGGCCAGCCCATGTCAGGGATACGTAACTTAGCTGCTCTCGCGACTTCGGCTTCGACCAGTCGGGTGCTCAATCTGAATATGGTCGCGAAACGGTACCCTGACGATCCAATGCGCAAAAAGGCACCGCTTTTTACGGATGACCTGTTAAACCGTTCAATCCTAGTCAAGCACCGGCTGCGGCGAGATGAGGCCTATCTTATCCCAAATTCCACCGCCGTCGCCACGAAGATAATCTTCCCGCTTGATTTTGACGATCTAGAATTAGGCGGGCGGTCTATTTTTGTGAACCAAAAAGGTTTCCGGCAAGCGATTTGCGATCTTGTTGGCTACCGTGAACTGGAACTTGAGAGAGACTTTTTGGTCTTAGGCATGTTGAACGATTTGCCTTCTCTGGACCCGTTCTTGGTGCGGGAACAATTGCGTCGGAACCATCACCAACCTGCGGAATGCTACTTCTCGATATCGCCCGCAGACACCAGTCGGATGCAAAGCTTTACCAGCGCTGAGATGGCCCCACTCATCCGTATGGCTTTTCGAACCACGAGCGGTAGCGGCAGCGCTGGCATGGTTGGCAAGCTGGCCGACGCGCTGTTGTCTGCAAATGCCGATGCGCGCCTCGACCCATTGCGAGAGACGTTGGGCTTGCACGGCGATCAGTTCACCCAAGGCATCTTCAGTTGGAAGGGCTTTATCTACTACAAATGGCAATTCTCGGAAATGATCCAAAGCCTGATCCGCGTGACGCAGGAGATGGATCAGATCAAGCCGTCAGGCCGCAATGATGTCGCAACACGCGAGGAAATCCGTGTGCTCAAAACATCCATTCGCAAACGGATTAGAGAAGCCGCCCGCAGTTGCAGCCAAGTTCTGGCGCTCTATGACGATGCGTTCGCCGATCTTGTGCATCGTGGCAATACGGCAGCCTTCCGCAGGTTTTTGTTAGAGGCCCCTATTTTCTTCCTAGACCTCGGCCATTCGATGGGCATGATTTCGCATATCTCTTCATTCTGGAGCTATCGCTTCAATGGCGGAGCCGCAAACTTGCCGACTTCGGAAGAATTCCGCGATATTTTGAGCGAGTTTGAGACGGGGCTTGCGCCCCGCCAATCCTATTCTCAGCCTTGGTAATTTGACGCTTTACCGCTTGTTTGGGCTTCCGGCATTGACGTCATAGGCGGCCAAGGTGGCCAAAGTCACGATCTCGGAAACTGGGGCGGAGAGCGAACATATCTGAACCGGATGACGCAAGCCGACCATCATCGGCCCCAATACGGTTGCCCCACCCAAAAACTCGACAAGATCCGTTGAAATGCGTGCAGAGTGGATGGCAGGCATCACCAACACATTGGCTGGTCCAGACAATCGCGAGAATGGGTAAAGCCTGTGCGAATCTGCGCTGAGGGCAACCCCAACTGACATTTCGCCTTCATATTCAAAATCAATCTCTTCCATACGGTCGAGGATCGCTGTCGCTTCACGGCACTTCTCTGATCGTTCGCCCATAGGACGACCAAAGGTGGAGTAAGCCACAAAGGCAACTCGGGGCACAAAACCGAGACGCTTGGCAGCGCCTGCTGCCTGAATGGCGATGCGGGCCAGATCCTCAGCATTCGGCATTTCAGTAACATTGGTGTCGGCGACAAAAATGGTCCGGCCTTTGGAAATCAGGACGGAAAGGCCGATCGGCTTGCTCTTAGCCGCCGCGTCAATCGCCAACATCACTTCATTCAATGCTTGATCTGTGGTGCGGGTTGTACCGGTCACCATGCCATCAGCATCGCCCATGGCCACCATTGTCGCGGCAAACACGTTGCGATCCTGATTAATCATGCGCTGGCAGTCGCGCAGCAAATAACCGCGACGTTGCAAGCGGCGATAGAGATAGTCCGTATAATCGACATTCCTGTCAGATAGACGCGCATTGAAAATCTGTAGGCCCGAATCCTCGGGCACACCTACCAACGACTTGTTGCGGCGAACCTGCTCTTCGCGACCAATCAGAATGGCCTTACCCATTTCCAACTGCTCAAATTGATAAGCGGCGCGGATAACCGCCGGATCTTCACCTTCCGCAAACACAATGGTTTTCGGATTGGCGCGTACCGATTCCTGCAAGCTTTGGAGAAGAGAGGCAGTTGGGTCGAGCCGTTGGGCCAATCGATCCCGATAAGCACCCATGTCATCAATTGGCTTACGGGCTACACCCGTATCCATAGCGGCTTGCGCCACGGCTGGCGGAATGGCGGCAATCAAACGCGGGTCGAATGGTGTTGGAATGATATAGCCGGGGCCAAACTTCAATTGGCGGCCGTGATAGGCCGCCATCACTTCGTCGGGCACGTCTTCGCGCGCAAGTTCTGCCAAGGCACGCGCGGCGGCAAGTTTCATTTCCTCGTTAATCGTCCGCGCGCGAACATCCAACGCCCCTCGGAAAATATAGGGGAAGCCGAGAACATTGTTGACTTGGTTGGCATAGTCCGAGCGGCCGGTGGCGATAATCGCATCGGTCCGCACTTCCAAAATTTCTTCTGGGCGAATTTCCGGGTCCGGATTGGCCATTGCGAAGATGATGGGGTTTGGAGCCATACTGGCAACCATAGCTTGGCTTACCGCACCCTTGGCCGAAAGACCCAAGAAGCAATCCGCACCCTTCATCGCTTCTTCCAACGTCCGAAGCGGGGTGTCGACCGCATGGGCGGACTTGAATTGGTCCATGCCCTTTTCACGACCACGATAGACCACACCGTCGCGGTCACAGACGATAACATTCTGGTGCGGGACACCCAAAGTCTTGATCAACGAAATACACGATAAGCCAGCCGCACCGGCACCGGACACGACAACTTTGAGATCTTTGAAATCACGGCCGGTGATTTCGCAGGCATTGATCAGGCCCGCTGCGGCGATGATGGCGGTTCCATGTTGATCATCATGGAAAACCGGAATGTCGCACAATTCTTTCAGTCGGCTTTCAATAATAAAGCATTCTGGGCTTTTAATATCTTCGAGATTGATACCGCCAAAGGTGCAGGAGATGTTGCGAACGGTACTGATGATTTCTTCGGAATCCATCGAATCCAATTCTATGTCGATTGAATCGATGTCTGCAAAGCGCTTGAAAAGGACTGACTTGCCTTCCATCACAGGCTTAGAGGCCAATGCACCCAAATTGCCGAGGCCCAAAATGGCCGTACCATTTGAAATCACTGCGACCAAATTACCTTTGGACGTATAATCGTAGGCGGTGTCCGGGTCTTTTGAGATAGCAAGAACAGGAACCGCAACGCCTGGAGAATAAGCAAGCGACAAATCCCGCTGAGTCGCCATCGGTTTAGAGGCAACAACCGATATCTTCCCCGGTGTAGGCAGGCTGTGAAAATCGAGGGCTTCTTGGTCTGTGAAAGTCTTGCGCTCGCTGCTCATCAGATATTTTTCGTCCTACGCTGTTCTATTTCACCCTTGCTAGACCGGGCCGAGCGTTCGATCAACGCATGTCTACTTTTAAAACCGCGTTTGACACTTTGCCAGCAGAAGAATCCGCAGCTAAACCCGTCTAATGACAGCCCCAGGCACCACACCCGTAATGGCGCAATATCTGGCCGCCAAGGAACAGCATCGCGATGCTTTGCTCTTCTTCCGCATGGGTGATTTCTATGAGCTCTTCTTTGAAGACGCCAAAACAGCCGCCGGTGCCCTTGATATTGCGCTGACTAAACGGGGCCAGCATCAAGGGGAAGACATCGCGATGGCAGGTGTTCCAGCCCATGCTGCGGACGCCTACATTGCGAAATTGGTCAAAAAAGGCTTCAAAATTGCGATTTGCGACCAAACCGAAGATGCCGCTGAGGCGCGTAAGCGCGGCTCTAAATCCGTCGTGCGCCGGGATGTCGTCCGCATTATCACGCCAGGCACCATCACCGAAGACGCCCTGCTAGACCCGCGTCATGCCAATCGGTTGGCCGCTCTGGCCTTCGCTGCAAGGGGGCTGGAAGCAGCCTTGGCTTGGGCAGATGTTTCCACGGGTGAATTTGCTGTGATGGAAGCACCGATTCAGCGCCTGATCGACGAAGCTTCCGCTTTGTCGATTGGCGAATTGGTAATTGTTGATAGCGATTTTGATAAAGCAGGCACCAAGGCTATTGCCGCTGTCTCGGGCTCTGTCACGCCGCGTCCTGGCAAAACAGCGGATGCAAAGTCTGCAGCGCGCACCTTAGAGCTTGGCTTTGGTGTGCAGACGCTGGACGGGTTTGGCAGCTTCGGAAAAGCAGAACTGACGGCCTTGGGGCTAGTCTATGACTATATCAGCCTGACCCAAGCAGGCCTCGCCCCACGTCTGATGCCACCCAAACGGGTTGAAACCTCGGGCTTTATGGCAATTGATGCCACGACGCGGGTGAGTTTGGAGCTTGAACGCTCGCAGCGGGGTGGTCGGGAAGGTTCCCTGCTCGCCGCAATAGATCGCACCCGCACCGCAGCAGGCGGGCGAATGCTAGCCGAACGGATTGGCCGACCCTTGCTGGATCTTGCTGTCATCAAGGATCGCCTCAACGCCATTGAGTATCTGATAGGCACCAGCGAGCAGCGGCGCGAAGTGCGCGACACCTTGGGCCAAATCCCTGATGTGAGCCGCGCGCTTTCGCGTCTGGAATTGGGCCGCGGAGGGCCGCGCGATTTGCGGGCGTTAGCCATTGCCTTGATTGAAGGCGACCAGATCAGCGCGCGCCTACCGCTTGACTTACCCGCAGAGCTGGCCTCCGCGCAAAGCCACCTCAGCCTGATCCATCAACCCGCCTTGGCCGCATTGGCACATCGATTGATTGCGATGATCATTCCAGAGCCAGGCCTTCTCACCCGTGATGGCGGCTTTGTCGCGACCGGATTTGATCCCGTGTTGGATGAAATCCGTCTGCTTTCGACCAATGCTCGGCAAGTGGTGGCCAATCTCCAAGCGGAAGTCTCCGAACAAGCGGGCCTTCCACTTAAAATCCGCAACAATGCAGTTTTGGGTTTCTTTATCGAGGCCACGCCTAAGCAGGCGGAAGCCTTGATGAGCCCACCGCTCAACGCGCTTTTCATTCACCGACAGACCACAGCCAGCGCGATCCGCTTCACCAATCAGCGCTTAATGGAGCTGGATGGCCAAATTGCGCGGGCTTCAGAACGGGCACTCGCGCGTGAGCTTGAGCTTTGGAGCGAGGCCTTAGCTGGAGTGGTTGGCCAGAGCGCTGCGCTACGTGCGGTCGGCGACGCACTCGCGACTTTGGACGTGGCCGCTGGACTTGCCGAATGGGCGGTTGAGGTGGACGCGACGCGACCCCTTTTGGATGACGGCCTAGGGTTTGAGGTGCGCGGCGGTCGTCACCCGGTTGTCGAAGCAGCGCTTCGAAAATCAGGCGAAGTCTTTACCTCTAACGCTTGTCAGCTAGATGGCAGCGGCTCTGCTGCACCACGCCTAACTTTGATTACCGGGCCGAATATGGCCGGTAAATCCACCTATTTGCGGCAAAACGCCCTATTGGCCATTCTGGCTCAAGCAGGCAGTTTCGTGCCAGCAGAATACTTGCACTTAGGGCTGGTGGACCGAATCTTCTCCCGCGTTGGGGCATCTGACGATTTATCAAAGGGTCGGTCGACCTTTATGGTGGAGATGGTCGAGACCGCGACAATCTTGAACCGTGCTGGGCCTCGGGCTTTTGTCATTCTCGATGAGATCGGGCGAGGCACGTCGACCTATGACGGACTGGCAATTGCTTGGGCGGTAGCAGAGCACTTACACGACTCCAATCAATGCCGCGCCCTATTTGCCACGCACTATCATGAACTTACCGCTTTAGCAGAGCGGTTGCCGGCTTGCGGCAATGCCAGCTTGCGCGCCAAGGAATGGAAGGGCGATCTCGTCTTTTTGCATGAAGTGGTCGATGGGGCTGCGGACCGATCTTATGGCGTACAAGTGGCCAAACTCGCAGGTCTGCCTCCCAGTGCAGTTGCGCGCGCGAAATCGGTTTTGAACAAACTGGAGAAAACCCAGAATAATGGGGGTGCAGGCGCACTGGACGACCTGCCGCTGTTTGCGGCGACAAGCCCTGCTCCAGAAATTTCAACGACACCCACTGCTCTGGAACAAGCCCTACTAGATTTAGACCCCGATCAACTAACGCCACGCGAAGCCTTGGACTTTGTCTATGCCCTGAAAAAGATGATCTAGTCGCAGCAATGCGCCTTTGTCGTCATTTTGTCACAATACTGAAGCGTGGATGTCATATCGGCAGACTAACGCACCGTGAAACCTCAAAGCGCGCCTTTAGCGCGGTCGCTTATTTTGGATTGTTGATATGAGCTTCAAGCACCTCAGCCTGACTGTTCTTGCGTTAAGCACACTTGTTTTGTCAGGCTGCAATCAAAATGGCGGGCGTGACCGCGTTGCTGTGGTGGGCTCTTCAACTTTGTTTCCATTTTCAGCGGCGGCTGCAGAGCAATTTTCGGCGCGCGGCCGTTTCAAAACACCACGTGTGGAATCAACAGGCACAGGCGGTGGCTTTGCAATCTTTTGTCGCGGCTTAGGCCCGGGCTTCCCCGATATCTCAAACGCCTCGCGACGGATCAAAAAGGGGGAGTTTGAGACCTGCCAGAAGAATGGCGTTACCGAGATCGTCGAGATCAAGATTGGCTATGATGGAATTGTCATTGCCAACTCAAAGTCAGCCACGCCCGTAACTTTGACCAAGCAAGAAGTCTATCAGGCCTTAGCCAAAGAGATTTACGACCCTTCGAAAAAGGCCTTCGTTCCTAATCCATATACGAAGTGGAACGAAATCAATCCCAATTTGCCTGCCATCAAGATCGACGTGATGGGTCCCCCGCCAACTTCTGGCACGCGCGACGCCTTTGCTGAACTCGTTATGGCCAAGGGTGCCCAAGAAGTGCCTGAAATGAAGGCGCTGAAGGAAAAAGACGACAAGGAATTCCAGAAAAAGGCGCTGACCCTTCGCGAGGATGGCGCTTGGAAGGATTCCGGGGAAAACGACAGCTTGATCGTTCAGGCTCTGTCGCGCTCACCCGAACAATTTGGCGTTTTCGGCTTCTCGTCGTTTGAAGAAAATATGGACCGCTTACAGGCAGCGCCCTTGAATGGGGTAGAGCCATCTGCGGAAGCCATCATTGACGGAAAATATGCCGCCTCCCGGTCGCTCTATTTCTATGTGAAAAAAGCCAATGTTGGCGTCGTGCCGGGGCTGCAGGAGTTCGCGATGGAACTTCTGTCCGACCATGCGGCGGGGCTGCGCGGTTATCTACGCGGCAGAGGCATGGTGCCGCTGCACCCCGATGAGAGAGCCGAGAATTTCCAAGTGGCAAAGACCCTCCCCGTCATGAGTGCGCCTGAAAAATAAAGCCTTGCCTACCCTGACGGGCTGTTGCACACAAAGCGGATGCGCGTTTCTCTTTTTTCTATCTTCGCCGTGTGCTTTGCCACCATGACCTCACCCAATGCTGAAGCCTCGGGCTTTGAAGAGGCGACAGGCCGGTTCGCCAACCTCGCTCTGTCGTGCATCCATACCGAATACCCGAACAAAATCGCCCATGTGCTGAATTCCGCCGAAGATGCGCGGACGCCCAGCCAGTTGACGCCAGCCTTTTACGGCTGCTTCGACCACCATTCTTCGGTACACGGACATTGGTTGCTGGCGCGGCTTGCAAGACTGTATCCGCAGGCATCTTATACACCTGCTGCCCGCCAAGCCTTAGCCAAAAGCCTGACCAAAGCGAATTTGGAAGCCGAACTTGCTTATATGAATGCCCCCGGTCGAGCGGGGTTTGAGCGCCCTTATGGCTTAGCTTGGATGCTGCAATTGGGCGCTGAGTTGCGACAATGGGCCAAGCAAGACCCAAGCGTCGCGAATTGGGCCGCTGATTTTGCGCCGCTAGAACAGCGGGCTGCAGGCCAACTCAAAAGCTGGCTGCCAAAGCTTCGAACTCCGATGCGCGTGGGAGAGCATTCTCAGACCGCCTTCGCTTTGGGCCTTGCCCGCGACTGGGCGGTCGAGGTGCAAGACAAGGCCTTTCTGGCGCTCATCGATGAGCGCGCCATGACTTACTTCGGCAAGGACCGAGACTGCCCCTTGCGGTTTGAGCCCGGGGGTGAGGATTTCGTTTCGGCTTGTTTGGGCGAAGCAGATCTGATGCGCCGCGTTTTGGCACCACAGGCCTATGCCAAATGGTTGAGTATTGCTTTGCCCACAATCCCCAAGACCGCCAGCGCAGACTGGTTGCCTGTTGGCATTGTGACGGATCGAACCGATGGCAAACTGGCCCATACTGATGGCCTCAACCTGTCACGTGCTTGGATGCTGGAGGGCATGGCCGCTGGCCTGCCCGCGCATGACAAACGCAGGCTTGCCCTATTGGCGGCAGCTAAAGCCCACCGTGACATTGCGTTGCCCGCTGTGACGGGCGAACATTATGAAGGCGGACATTGGTTGGGCACATTCGCGACCTATCTGGTGACCCAGCGCGGTCTGAAGGCTGGTCACTAAAAGGCCCTTTAGCCCTTTGTTCTAGATTTTAGGAACACGCCAATATGGGTGGCGACAGGTCTCTCCGTGCCCGGAATACCCCCTTGAATGGGGCGATTCAGGACACGCGGACCACGAACAGGATCTCGATATACGAGCGCCGTTGACCCACCACCATCGAGATTGATCGCATCAGCCGCCCCTAAGGCCTGCAGAATCAAGGCCGTTTCGGCAAAGCTAGCCCCTTCGCTATAGCCTGTTTGACGACCGTCAATGGTTACGAGCCATAGGCGGTCACCTGTCGCGTTTATGCCAAGGGCCGAGCGGGGATGGCGGGTTAAATTCTTCGGATCAACCTTGAGAGCACCCGCCTGAACCAATAGCGGCCCGGCTGCTAGGCCATTGGCAAAGCGTTCAGGGCAAGCCAAAGCCGCCAAAATCTGTACCTGTTTGCGGTCAAAACAAACGACCGCCTTCGCGACACCAGCTTTTTCGGGCGAGGAGGCAGGCGAAACCACGCGGCCATTAGACCTTGCAAAACCTTGCGCGTCTTGACCCACACCTTCTGTAGCAACCACAGGGCCAAAATAACCGCCATTGATCGCGACCACTGCACCGGACTCCCGCAGATAGGTCGATGTCGTCTTCGAGCGATATTCAGATGTGTCCGATGCGCTGCCACCTGAAACGGCAAACGAGAGGCCAGAGGTTTTCAAATCGATCTCTATGATCGCGACCTGCATCGGCACAGCGCCGGGCCATGCCCTCTGGCTATAAGAAATGCCATCAGCCACCACGTTTTTTGGAGGCGTCAAATCAAAGGGCTTGCCCGACGAGAGTGGGGCACCACTCGCGCAGGCCGAAAGCGCTACGAAGGCAAACAAAGCGAGATATCGGGTGATCGGCTTCATCGAATTGGTAGTCCTCGTAAAGGCGACACTGCACGCATCGCGATGGCCGTATTGACCCTAACCACACTGGGTAGCCGTGTCAGTACTTCACGGTGAATACGTTCAAGATCGGCCACATCGCGGGCCGCGACGCGGAGCAGATAATCCGAATCCCCGGTCATCAACCAACATTCCAACACCTCGGGTGCCGCCCGCACTGCACTTTCAAACGCTGCCAGATCGCGGTCGGTTTGCGCACCCAAAGCGATGGAGACAAACACCGTCAGACTAAAGCCCAATCGCGCCGCATTCAGCTCCGCCCGATAGCCCTCCAGCACACCGGACTTCTCCAAGACATCGAGGCGCCGACGGCAGGCGCTTTCCGACAAAGCGATTTTATCGGCCAAAGTAGCGATGCTTGCGCGGCCATCGCGTTGTAGCAAGCGAAGCAAAGCGCGGTCCTTATCATCAAGCGTAGCGGATTCCATTGCGAAACATCCTTTTTATCGAGCTTTCCACTACTAAATCTGAACGGCTAGGGCAAGTTTGCGCGGAACCGCCGTTCAAAGCGTGCTAAGGTTATCCATCACAGGAGACAGACATGAAAATTGGCGTGCCTAAGGAAATTAAGCCTCAAGAAAACCGCGTCGGCGCAACGCCGGGCACCGTCGCACAGCTGGTTGCCGCTGGTCATGAGGTGTTCGTTGAGTCCAATGCTGGCGCTGGCATTGGCGTTTCCAATGAAGCCTATGAAAAAGTGGGCGCCAAAATTCTGCCAGACGCGGATGCCGTGTTTGAAGCCGCGACCATGATTGTGAAGGTGAAAGAGCCTCAGCCGATCGAATGCGCGCGCCTGAAACCGCACCATATCCTGTTTACCTACCTCCACTTGGCCCCAGATCCAGAACAAGCCAAGGCGCTGATGGCGTCTGGTTGCACTGCGATTGCCTATGAAACCGTTGTGGGCCGCGATGGTGGACTTCCGCTTCTGGCCCCAATGTCAGAAGTGGCGGGCCGGATGGCGACCCAGGTTGGCGCACATTGCCTTCTCAAGCCTCAAGGTGGCCTAGGCAAGTTAATGGGCGGCGTGCCAGGCGTTGCACCTGCCAAAGTCGTCATTCTGGGCGGCGGCGTCGCTGGCCTCAACGCGTGCGAGATCGCTCATGGTATGCGCGCCGATGTTACGGTTTTTGACCGCTCGAAGGCCGCACTGGTTGCGATTGACCGCCAATTTGGCGGCATGGTCACGACCCTGATGTCGACCCCGGATGCCGTTGAAGAAGCCTGTATCGAAGCCGATCTGGTGATTGGCGCAGTGTTGATCCCCGGCGCTTCGGCACCAAAGCTTGTGACCAAAGACATGCTGTCGCGTATGAAGGACGGCTCTGTCCTGGTCGATATTTCGATTGACCAAGGCGGGTGCTTTGAGACATCGCACGCCACGACACATGCTGAACCGACCTATGTTGTCGATGGCGTGGTGCATTATTGCGTGGCCAACATGCCAGGTGCTGCACCTTTGACCTCGACCTATGCCCTCAATGGCGTGACCGCTCCCTATATGCTGGCACTGGCCAATAAGGGCGTCGACCAAGCTTTGGCGGAAGATCCAGGTTTTGCTTTGGGCCTCAATGTTCGCGGCGGTCAAATCATGCACCAAGCCGTGAAAGAAGCCCTCGGCCTTTAATCCAAACAAGCAAGCGGGAGGGCAAAGCCAGCTCTCCCACTTTGCTCGCTCTAAGCCAAACGACTGGCGACCTCTTCACCAATCGCGAAGGAAGAGGTTAGGCCGGGGGAGTCGATCCCAAACAAGCAAACCAAACCTTCCAAGCCGTGGCTGGACTGGTCGAGGATGCGGAAATCCTCAAACTGGGTCAGCGCATTGCCGACTTTAGGCCGGATGCCCGCATAGTCGGCTTGCATCAGGCTTTCGTCTAAACCAGGCCAATAGGCGCGGATCGATTCCGCGAACATCGCCTTCCGGCTTTCATCCACACGATAGTCCAAGGTGTCGACCGGCTGAACATCTGGGCCGAAGCGGGCGTGGCCACTCATATCCGGCGTTACGTGAATGCCAAGCCCACCGGCAGATGGCATCGGATAGATCAAATGCGTGAAGGGGGCCTTTCCGCCATAGGTGAAGTAATTGCCCTTCGCGAACCTGGTTTCGGGTACCAAGGCGGGATCAAGGCCCTCAACCGCACGGCCGGCTTGTGTGGACCAAAGGCCTGCCGACAAAATGAGCTGGCGCGTGGTCAGCGTCATCGGCTCTTCGCCGCCAACGCGGACTTCAAAACCACCTGCAATTGGAGTGGCACCTAAGAAAGGTGCATTGCGCGCTAGCGCACCGCCAAGATCTTCAATCACGCCCAAAAGCGCCAGCATGTAGGAATGGCTATCGACAATACCGCTGGAGGGCGACCAGATGGCTGCTTGCGCCACAATCTCGGGCTCCATCTGTTTGATCCGGTCTGGGCCGATAATCTCCAAGTCTGGGATATCATTGGCATGACCGCGATCATGGATAACCTGCAAGGCGGCAACATCGGAAGCTGAAGGCGCAACGATTAGCTTGCCGAGCGCGCGTGCGGATATCCCCCGCTCCGCGCAAAAGGCATACATGGCATGCTTACCGGCAACACATAGTCGCGCCTTTAGAGATCCAGTCGGGTAGTACATGCCTGCATGAATGACCTCGGAATTGCGCGAGGAGGTTTCTTCACCGAAGCGGCTATTCTTCTCTAACACAATAACGCTTTGACCCCGGCTAGCCAAAGCACGGCCGACTGCAAGGCCAACCACGCCGGCACCGACTACAATTACGTCTGTATCGGTCACGGCGCTGTTTTCCTCTTAGACTTCAACACCTGTGCCGATGGAGCAAGCCACACCGGTTCCACCAATGCCGCAATAGCCGCCAGGATTTTTGGCCAGATATTGTTGGTGATAGTCCTCAGCATAATAGAATTCCGGTGCCAGCATCACTTCGGTGGTAATCGGCCCATAGCCCGACTTCGCCAAGGCGGTTGCATACTGGGCGCGCACAGCTTCGGCAACCTGCAACTCCTGCGTATTGTTCACATAAATGCCAGAACGATATTGGGTGCCAATATCGCCACCTTGCCGCATGCCCTGCGTTGGATCGTGATTCTCGAAGAAGACCTTCAACAAGCCTTCCAATGCGATCTCGCCGGGATCATAAACCACTAGGACCACTTCATTGTGACCCGTCATGCCCGTGCAGACTTCTTCATAAGTAGGATTAGGTGTTAGACCAGCACTATAGCCGACTGCGGATGAGTAAACGCCGGGGGTTTGCCAGAACTTACGCTCCGCCCCCCAGAAACAACCCAGTCCAAGAGTAATGGTCTTGAGGTTCTCGGGCCACGGCCCTTTCAGGGGGCGACCATTGACAAAGTGACGTGCAGGCACATCTATCGGCGTGGACCGTCCCTTCAAAGCTTCGTGAGCCGCTGGGAATTGTAATTTCTTCTGTTTGGAAAATAGCATAGTAAGTCGCTCCAGAGCTTTCCTAGATATAGGTCTCAGGATCTTTTACGCCAGATGCGTCTTTCGGGTTTCGTGTCAGTCTTTGATTAATCACATTCTGCGACACCTACTAGGATGAGTATGACAGCTGAACTTGCCACTCCAAGATTGCTTCCCCGCCGATTTGGTTTGAACAAACCAAAGTTGGAGGTGCATGAAGGCGATTTAGCGCGCGCCGATCTGATCCTGTCACGCGCAACTTATTGTGATCCCCAATCCAATGCTGCGCTTCTTGGTGACAAGCGCCTATTGTTTTCGCCCTCGGGTCGCAGCTTTTTGAGCTATGCGCCCAAGGGGCGCACGTGGCTGGCCTTCGGTGCACCGGTAGGGCAAGCTGAGGAAGCAATCGGCCTCGCACAGCGCTTTATCACCATTGCCCGCAAACGCGGCGCAAAGCCTGCATTTTATGGCGTTGGGCCCAGCTTTGAAGGTATCGCTGAGGCGTTGGACTTACAAAAAGTCAAGACGGGCGAACGCGCCATTTTGGACCTCACGACATTTTCACTTGATGGCAAACAGCGCCAAGTCATTCGCACCCATCGCAATCGCCATATCAAAAACCAGTTTAGCGTTCGCATTGAAGGGCCTGGTGCCGTACGCGCCAATCTGGCCCGCTTGCAGACCATCTCTGACCAATGGCTGGTGCACCAAGCTGGCGGCGAAAAAGGCTTTGGGCTCGGTCGGTTTGATGTGCATTATATCGACCGTCTGCCCCTCGCGACCGTTCGGGCCGCCGATGGCCACATCGCTGCTTTTGCCTGCCTATGGCCTACCGCTGACAAGTCACGTATCGGCGTTGATCTGATGCGTTATGGCGAAGATGCGCCGAACGGCGTGATGGACTATCTGTTCGCTGAGCTGTTCTTGTGGGCCAAAGCGCAGGGCTATCAAGCGTTTGACTTGAATACCTCGCCACTGGCGGGGGTGGAACCCTGCAGCAGTTCGCCTTTTGTCACCAATTTGGCCAAGCTAATGTATGAGCACGGCGAGAAACTGTATAATTTTCAAGGTGTACGGCGCTTCAAAAACAAGTTCCATCCGGAGTGGGAGGACGTCTATCTCGCCGCCCCGAAAGGGGTGTCGCACTTCGTCGCACTGGCGCGGGCGACTTTATTGATCAATCGGCCGCTCTAATCTGCGCACCAATCACGGCAAAATCCACCCTCGACTTCACAAAAAGCCTCGCTAGAGTGGTCGCATGCGTACGATCATCTTTGCTCTCTTGTCGTTTGTAACCTTTTGGGTTGCCCCAGTTTCCGTCACGGCCAAGCCAGTTCAGCCTGAAATCGGCAAGGGCTGGCAAGAAGCGGTGGTCCATGTGGCCGACCCAGCGCCGTGGGTGGCGTTTTTTACTGAGGATGCCAGTTGGAAAGTGGCCTCACGCGGCCGCATCGACCCCACCATCCTCAAATCCTGGAATCTCGCGCCCACTGTTACAGGCACGGAGGTTCTTTTGGTGAATGAGGGCGACTCCAAAGGCTGGATTCGCCTTGTGACCTTAAAAGGCATCGCTTCAGAGCCGATCCGTCCAGCCGCACAGGCTTGGGACCCCGGTGGCTGGTTCTCTTTGATGACCCGTTCGCGAGATGCCACCACTGTTTACAAGAAGGCCATCGCACGCGGTTGGACGGCCTATAGCAGCCCGCAAGAATTCAGCTTTGGCGGCGTTCAATTGCGCAATGTCGTGATCCGCGGGCCAGACGGCGTCAATGTGTCAATCTACGAGCGCTTGGTACCGAAGCTGGAGGGCTGGGAAACCATTAAGGGTATCAGCCGCGTGTTTAATGTTATGACCATGGTCAAGGATTTCGAAGCCGAGCGCGCCTTTTTTCAAGAGGGCTTGGGCTTTGGCGCGTGGTTCATCGGCAATTATGAAGACACCATACCGGTGGCCACCAATTTCGGCCTCCCCGTCAATCTTTCCATCCAAATCCCGCGTCGGTCAGGGATTTTGTGGGAGAGCCAGAGCGAAGATGGCCGGGTTGAACTCATGCGCTTTGTCGGTTTGGAAGGCGTTGACCACGCCCCGCGCGCCAACTTCACAAATCGTGGCATCGTGGCCCTTAGGCTGCCAGTGGCCAATTTAGACGCTTGGGTTAGCAAGGTGCGCGCGAAAGGCATTGAGGTAAGCACAATAGGTCAGCCTAGCCGCCTTGCCCCTTACGGGCGGGTGAAAACAGCTTGGGTCCAGTCCCCCAATGGCGGGATCGTCGAAGCCTTTGAAGTCCTGCCTTGATTAGACGCGGACGGATCCGGCGGCCCGAAAGTAGCGACCAGCTTTTCGAAGGCCGCTTGCCGCATCTCAGCCATGCTGGCCCCGGCTCTCTTTTGCTCCAGTCGCTCGGCGGTTAGGGTTTCCAGCATCTCTGCCCAAGCCTCTGGAAAGGCTGCGGTCAGGCGCTCGCGCACATAAGAAGCCGCAGCGGGGCTGCCCCCACCGGTTCCGGCACTCAATACCAACCGCCCTCGACGGACGATTGCCGGGGTATGAAAGTCGCATAACGGCAGCACATCTTCGGTATTGAGGAGGACTTTCGCAGCGCGAGCGGCAGCGCCGAGCAGCTCTGCCTCAGCGGGCTCTAGGTCCGCTACCCACATGAGTTGCAAGGCAGCCAAATCATCGGCGTTGGGCAGCCGCGCGATTAGGTCTGAACCGGCTGCCGCGACAAGCTCTGGCTCAGGCCGATCCGAATAGATCAGGGGCGTCGTACCTAAGCCTTGGAACCAAGCCAATCGACGAACGGTCAGTGTGCCCCGCCCAACCAAGCCGATCCGAGTCTGCGCCGGGTCTAAATGAATGGGTATCATGCTGTGCCGCCCTTATTGTTTTGCAGCATCGTTTTAGGCGGCTTTGCGTTGAGAATGAACCCCGAAGAATTTTTGCGCCTTCCTTGGGACTTTTTGTCGCGCCTCTCACGGTGGCGATTGCTCGACGGCACCTAAAAATTAGCGCAAACAGACCATTCACAATTTCTTGATCGAGGATGAGAGCCCAATGGCACGTTACCATGGACATACCGAGCGCCACGCTATTGCGCGTATAAGCTGGCTGCGGGCGGCAGTTCTGGGGGCAAATGACGGCATTGTCTCCACCGCCAGCTTGATCGTAGGTGTAGCAGCGGCTGCTGCAACGCGGGACTCGATCCTGCTGACTGGCGCTGCAGGGTTAGTGGCGGGTGCCATGTCCATGGCGGCGGGCGAATATGTCTCCGTCAGCTCGCAAGCCGATAGCGAAGCCGCCGATATCTCTAAAGAGCGGCAGGAGCTGATTGATACGCCCGACCATGAACTTGCAGAACTGACTGCGATTTATGTGGCCCGCGGCCTGGAAAAAGAGCTTGCCCAACAAGTCGCCGTCCAAATGACAGCCCATGATGCTTTGGCCGCTCATACACGCGATGAATTGGGCATTAGCGAACACACCACAGCCAAGCCGATTCAGGCTGCCTTGACCTCAGCTGCCACCTTCAGCGTCGGGGCTGCCCTGCCTTTGGCGACCGTCATTCTGGTTCCATCGTCAATGATCATTCCAACCGTATCAATTGGTGCGCTGGTGTTCCTAGGGCTGCTGGGCGGACTTGGGGCCACAACCGGCGGGGCAAAGCCTTTACCAGCAGTTCTACGCGTGACGTTCTGGGGAGCCTTAGCCATGGCTCTGACCGCAGGGATCGGGCATTTTATCGGCGCGTCGATCTAGAAGGCCCAAGGACTTTAACTGGATAGGTGCCCAGAATTGAGGCGCGAGATGTGTGTCATTTTAGCACTCATGCTTAAGAATTTTGCATCGCTTAGCACCACATCACTGAAGATTGGCCGATTGCGCACCGGAATAGCTCCGTCGCGGTCCCCCAAGCGCTTGCGCGGCTGCGCAACACGAGATTAGTATATCCTTTCTGATGGGGGCATCGGCACTATTGGCACACCAGTCATGGCCGCGATTCCCTTACGTTTTGATGTTTTCGCGTTGAGCTTTAGGAGAATACGCCATGAAACTTCGCAATTGGGCACAGGTAGGTTTGATTACCTGCTTGGCAGGGCCCGCTTTCGCACAGACTGCGGCAACTACGCCGGCGCCGGAAGCCAAACCAGTCGAAACAATTATCGTTACGGGGTCCAGCATTCGTCGTCAGGTTGAGAACAGCGCACTGCCGCTGCAAATCGTCAGCCGAGAAGACCTGAAACGCGAAGGCATTTCCAGCCCAGAGCAATTGGTCGCCTATTTGACGGCGAACGTCGCGGGGATCGACAACCTCGCGTCTAACGCGGACGTCACGGAAAACCGCGGTGCACGGGGTGGGTCTTTCGCCAACTTGCGTGGTCAAGGCTCTGCCGGGACTTTGATCTTGCTGAACGGCCGCCGCGTTGCGGCCCACGGGATCAATGGTGGCGCGGTTGATATCAACCAATTGCCAATTGCCGCCATGCAGCGCGTTGATGTGCTGAAAGACGGCGCGTCGGCCATCTATGGTACAGATGCAATCGGCGGCGTGATGAACTTTATCACCCGAACAGACTATCAAGGCCTGAACGCCCGCGTCTTCACGGACGTGACCGAAGAGGGCGGCGGCAATATCTATCAAGCCTCCTTGATGGGCGGCTATGGCGATATTTCGACCCAGAACTTCAACATCATGGCCACGGTAAGCTATCGTAAGAACGATGAACTGCTGGCGAGCGAGCGTGATTTTATCGACACCTTCCAGATCAATCGTGGTCTATCGCCCGATACGCGTGGCACACCGTTCGGGACCATCTTCCCGCTGACAACGTCAGCCACCTCACCCTTCACACCGAATGGCACGTTGTGGGGAACGACTGCGACAGCGCCACTGGTTCCTGGCTCCACGACGCTTCGCTACACCAACGGGGTGAACCCCTTGGCCTTGCCAGGCGGACTTGGTTGCTCTGCCATCAAAGATATGGACGATTATGCCGAGCAAATCTGGTTCTCGCCTACGAACTCCGTCACAGCCAGCTTAGCCTGTTCGTGGGACTCAGGCGAACAAGCTAGTATCCAGCAGCAGCAAGAAACCTTGAACGGCCTCGTGCGCGCTGTTTATCGCGTCGGCAAGCATGAGATCGTTGGCGAATTCACCGCTTCTGATGCGACCGCCGACAACCGCTTTTCCCATATTCAGTTGACCCCCAATGCGACAGCCATTGGCGGCCCTGACTCAACCTCTTTGAACTTCGCTTATTTCCGCATTCCAGGTGTCAATGACGCGGTTTATGACCGGATTGCAAATGCTTTGGTCGCGGCTTTCCCAACCGATACGGCACTGGCTGCTCGTCGGGCGCTGAACCTGCCAATCGCCATGCGCTGGCGTTGTATTGAGTGCGGACGTCGCGAAGTCAGCACCAACACCAAAACCAGTCGCTACTTTGTAGGTGCTGATGGTCCATTGCCCTTCGGCGATTGGAACTATCGCGTGGGCGCGTCCCAAGCCACCAGTGAAGCGGAATCGACCTTGGGCAGCGGCTATTATTACCGCAATGCGTTCTCGGTGAATGGTGTCCAAAAGAACAACGGCATCGTGAACGTCTTTAACTCTGGCGTCCTCAATCCCTTCTTGTTGCCCGGCCAACAACAAACGGCCGCCGCTTTGACTGCACTTGAAACGGCTTCGGCGCGCGGTGTCACCTTGTTTGGTGGCAAGTTCACCGTCACCCAATTTGATGGCTCAATGTCCGGTCCTCTGTTTGAGTTGCCAGGCGGCAAGGCTTATGCGGCGATTGGCGTCGATTTCCGGACTGAGGAATATGCATTCAATGGTGACCGCCGGGTTGCTGCGGAGCGGGCCAACATCTTGGGCGCGCCCTTTGATGATGCCAATGCGTTGAGCAATGTCAGCCGTGATGTGAAAGCCGTCTTTGCCGAAATGGTCTTCCCCGTTTTGGACAATTTGGAATTCACCATTGCTGGTCGCGTCGACGAATATGACGGGTTTGGCCGTACAACCAATCCAAAATACTCGTTCAGATATTCGCCATTGGACATGCTGACATTCCGCGGTTCTTATAGCACGGGCTTCCGCGTGCCATCGTTCAACCAAATCTACAACGGCGTTACAGCGGTTGACTTGGCTTTGGGCTCGGCTGTGGTCGATCCAAAGACCTGCGCAACTTTGGTCGTCTCAACCTTGCCCGGCTGCGGCAATATTCTCGACCTTGGCCCTGTGCGCGAATTAACGGGCGGGAACCTTGGCCTCGGCCCTGAAGAGGCAGAGAACCTATCGTTGGGCTTCGTCTTGAAGTTTGCGAAAAATGCCTCGGCCACGGTTGACTGGTGGCGGATTGAACGGACTGGCACGATCGCCTCTCTAACCCGCACCCAGTTGCAACAGAACTATACCGACTTCGAAAGCAAGTTCGTCCGTGATCCCGTCTCAGGCCGCATCATCACCATCGACCGCCGGATCTTGAATGCCGGTGGGAGCTTGATGGAGGGCATGGAAATCAGCCTTCGGAACAGCGGCGAGATCATGGGTACGAAATGGAGTGCGGCGCTCGATGGTACTCACATCATCAACCGTCAATCCAAGTTGTTACCATCGGCGGCTTATGGCGCAAATGAAGTTGATAAGTGGACCCGCTTCCAAGACTTGACCTTGTCTTGGCGGCACAATGCCTTTGTGACGCTAAGTCGTGGTGATTGGGCCGCAACTCTGTCGCAATCCTATCGCCCAAGCTATCTGGATAATGCCAATTATCTGGGCATCGCATCGGGCGTGGTTGTCCCCGCGAATTACCAGCAACGGGTCAAGAGCTACACCACTTATAACACCACGGTCACCTACCGCGGGATCAAGAACATGGTGATCACTGGCGGGATCAAGAACCTGCTGAATGAAGATCCACCATTCACCCTGAATTACGATTCAGACTTGGGTAGCGGGAGCTCGTGGGATCCACGCGTTGCAGACCCGCGCGGCCGGGCATTTACGCTTAGCTTGGAGTATGAGTTCTAAAGCCTTGCTGGCCAATTATCATCAACGCAAACGAAAACGGGGCCACTTGGCCCCGTTTTTTTTGATCGCTGATTGCTCGAGCCGGATTTAACGGCTGCCGATCGACGTTCCAACCGTATTGAAACGGTTGCTCATATTGTTCCCAAGGCGACCCAAGGAGGTGATGAGCACAACAGCGATCAACGCTGCGATCAGACCATATTCAATGGCCGTCGCACCAGATTCGCCCTTACGAAACTTTTGCAGAAACTTTTTCAACGGACTTTTCCTTCTGACATGCGCGAGAGAGATGGCATCTACTAAGCGAGTTGCTTTTCTCCTCAGGTATAACGTTTAGGGCTAAATAATAAAAATCAGGTAAAATTGGTCGATAAGATCCAATCAAATAGAGTGCATATCAAGCATTGATATGTATTCAAAATTCTGCATGCAATAAAAAATAATGCACTTGAAATCAGTCACAACCAACAAGCAATTAAACTGGTACTGTGATATTCTTGCCGCCAAAGACCGACTGCCAATTTTCAATCTCGCTCACAACCACGTCATCAGTAGCATGCACTAATTCCGCTACGTTCGCATAGGAGATCAGTTGATCGGGCCCCGCAAGCAAAATCGCGCCTCGCTCGGCAATCACATCAAGCTTTTCCGCGGTGACTTCGGAGATTGCCGAGAAGCGCTCAAAATCACCGAAATAGCGGATTGATGCGATCGCACCGCCAAAGGTTGGCAGAAAGACTCCTAGAAAGGTAAAGAGCTTTGAAAAATGGCTCGCCACTTCTTTAGAGATCAAATGCGTTGTCCCTGCGAGCTTGAGCCCAAGATAGAGTGACACCGAGACGACCGCGAGGGTAAATAGCGTTTCGGACAATTGGTCTAAGCGATGATGTGTCTTATGCAAGCGCTTGGCCTTTTGCCGATGATAGGCGCTTTGTGCGGCGACGTGGCGAAGGACGAGATCAGAAAGCGCGGTGCGCAAGTAGGATGAGGTGATTGTCACGCGCGGAAGGCCCACATCTCGCAAACCATGGCGGACATACCATTCGGGCCAAGACGTCTGTGTGCCCCGTGGCCAACGTCCAGCCGGGCGCGCCACACCGAGTGTCAGCAAGATCGTCGCGTGTCGCAAATACTCAGCTACGCGCCGTGTCTCAAACCAACGACGGTGCCAACGGCGCTTCTGTCCAATCCAAGTGATGGCCAGAATTCCGGCGAGCAAGACAAGTTCAAACCCGGCGAAAATCCACTTCTGCTCACTCGAGGCAATCGGCAAATAAGCTATGCCGCCAACCACAGCAAAGGCACCGAACAAGAAGTTGAGGACCATGCCGCCGCGATAGGCGTCAGATAAATGCGACGAGATGCCATCCGCCCAAGCGAGGCGTTTGTGGATGTCTGCAGAAATCTTCTCCACAAACCCCGGATCTTGCTTCAACAAGTTGCGGGCAGCCTCAATCTGCACTCGCCCACTACCTGTCAGAATCGCCTCTGGACTTTCATAGGAGACGCCGAGGTTTCGGAAACGATCAGCCATGCCCTCTGAACCAAAAAGCGCCTCCACCCGACGATAACCATGCCACCAAAACTGACTCTTTGGTCGCCACTTTTCGGTATCGAGCGCCTTTAATCCCTCCTCATGGTCAACCTTCTGGGCCTTGGCTTTGCCGGGTGTGGGGCGCAGAACCGATTCAACCAGTGTGCGCAAATCAGCAAGAGGTTGCGTTGGTTCCCCCGCCAGATGAGGCAGAACGGCCAAATGCTCCGGCACACTCAAAATGCGCCAGCTTCGAGGGTTGCGCGCATCAATCCAAAGCACCGGTGTGCCCATCGACAGGGCGAGCGCGATGGTATGGCCGGTACCACCGACAAAGCTAGTACTCGCCCCGTCCCAAACACCGACCACGAGATCTGATTGCTCGATCATGACTTGGGCAGCCAAGGCGACACGTTCAGAAGCTGCAAAGGAATAGGCCTGGGCAGCATTGACATCTTTTGGGGCGGTCAGCTTGGCAAGATAGAGGCGCTCTATCAGCGCATCCCGGTCTGCGAGCTCAAACAGACGAGCGGAATCAACTAACTCATCAATCACAGCCGCCCGTGCTTTGGTTGGGGGGGAGCAGGTTCCAGTCCCCGTTAACAAAAAGTGGGCTTCATCGGCATTTGCCGGATGGGCATTAATCGCGGTATTCAGCTTGCGCCCAAAAGGCAAAGGCGCGACCAATTCCCAATCCCGGTTCTTGGCTTGGCGCGCAGCGATTTGATCGAGCCCATCGACCAAGAGGGAGTGCATGCGAGTTGGCGCGACTGTCTTGTGCGGCTGGGTTAGGCGCTCTTGGGCAACCGCCATATCAAACATATCGAATACTTGGCTCAAGGCCTCTTCGATCGCGGCCCGGTTGACCGAGAAGGCGGGGTTAGCTTCACGATGGCCCGTCACGCCCAAGCACAAACGGATTGCGGGAGCGGCGGGGACTGAAAACAATATGGGCTTAGCCATGGACACGAGCTATCCCCAGCCAAGTCGAATCGTGAATTTCGGGGGCTCTAGAGCCTGTGAGGTGGCTATGCCTCTCATTTGAAATCCTCATTCTCGTCCCGCCGATTTCCAACGTGCCTTAAAATTCGAAGTCCCAGCGTTACAGGAGCCGCATGATCTCGTCGAGGCCTTAGTAGGGGGCTTTTCGGGTCTTTCACATCTTGATTTTCCCCCATTTACCTCGATAGTCGATCCTCAGATTTTGCATCGTGAGTTTTTGACATGCTTTTTCAAGCTGCCGGTATTTCTGGGCATCTGGCAGTTATCGCATTCTTGGCGATGCTGGGTATCGGGTCATCTTCAGCCGCCCACGACATGGCACCCGATGCACCTCCTATGCTGCCGGAGACTATTCTGGGTGGCGCGGATCAGGACTATGAAGTGGAACCGTTTGAGCGGCTCCAGATTTTTGACGGCTGCGTTATGAATCTCGACGGCAGTCAAAAATTTTGCATTCACAAAGGCATTGGCGGCTTCCTTCTTGACCCGAATGAAGCCCGTTGGCAGGCGCAAATCTCAAGAAATGTTCCGGCCTCGGAGTATTCAGCCGCAGATCGTCGGAAGTTTCCATTATGGGAGCTTAATCACGTTTGTGGTGGGTCTTTGATTGCACCAAATTGGATCCTGACGGCGGCGCACTGTGTCAATCGGGAGGATATACGCCGCTATGGCTTGACTGTTCGCTTAGGGGTTGGCGACCTATCAAAGTCAGAAGGGGTTGCCTTCAGGATTGACCGCGCGATTGTCCATCAAGACTATAGCACCACGACAAAACTAAACGACATCGCCCTGTTGCATTATGTCGATGAGCGCACCGACCGCAAATCGCTGACGGAACTGGGCATAGAGCCCATCTTCCTCCACGGGGACCTGGGCGAAGGCCCTCGGCTTACACCAGACCATCGATTGATAACCATGGGATGGGGTGTGACTTCTACCGGACCTGACGGTCGTAATTCAAAGAATCTTTTAGGCTTTAGACTCAACCGCATGCCAAATGAGTTTTGTGCCCAAGCGCTGAAGGCACCAGAGCGGATCGATGCGAGCGTGATTTGTGCTATCGGGCCGGGGATTGACGCCTGCCAAGGCGACAGTGGCGGCCCTCTCAATGCAGCGGTCTACCATTACGATTCCCGTCGCACCGTTGCGGTTCAAGTTGGCATTGTAAGTTGGGGAATTGGCTGTGCTGTTCCCGGAAATCCCGGCGTCTACACACGCGTTTCTCGGCATTTAAGCTGGATCCGTCGGGCAATGGCGGCCCCCGGGGACGTGACCGTCATGCGCTAAAGGTTTGGCGTATCGCCCAGTGAATCAAGCAAAGCTAAGGCGGGTACCTGCATGGCTGCAACGGCACCCGCCCGCTCACGATAGAGAAGAAAATTAAGCCCTATTTCGGTGCTTCCGGTGCACGACGATCTGGGTTTGCACGATCTTCTTCAGCAGGCGGCATTTCTGCTGGTGCAGCTGCGTCGACGGCATTCATGCTCTCTTCTGGCATGGCAGCGGCAGCATCGGTCGCATTCATAGCAGCATCTGAAGCCGCATCAGCAGCTGGCGCAACTTCATTGGTGGCGGCCGCATCTGCTGCAGGTTCAGCAGGTTTCGGCTGGCTGCAGCCTGCAACTGCGATGCCCGCGACGGCAGCAAGTGCGATGAGTTTCAGTTTCAACATTTCAGACCCTCCCAAACAATTTGGACCTCGAGCTTAAGCTGACCCGCAAGGGTTTTGCAATCAGGAAAATGGCGACTTTGGATGGTCGGGAGCGTCATTTTCGCCAAACTGCCCGATTATTTTTACCCAAGGGTCTGATTTTGGTTGCAGTCGCTCCAAATTAGGCAAATATGATGGTCGGCTTGGGTTGCCCAACTCGGGTAAGTCAGCGCGTTTGGAGCAGGTTCCATGACCATGTATGCAGCGGATCTGAAGCGCCTTGGTTGGGGCAAAAATTTATTAACTAGCGCGCTTTGGTCTCTCTTGCTGGTGGCCGTCCCTCTAACCGCCACCGCGCAGACAGCGCCCGAGCCGGGTGCGGGCGCTTTGGGCGGGGCCGACCTTGATGCCGAAGCAGTTCCAGAAGGTGTGGGGCAGGGGTTACTGCCTTGCCAGGCGGGCCAAGCGGGCCTGCAACCTTGCCAAGAGACCATCATCGGCGGCCAGAATGTCGGCCCGGGCGAAGCTCCGTGGCAGGTTCAAATCTTCCGGGCCTATGACCTAAAAGCCGGAAGAAATCCAAACCAAGACTGGAAGGACCATGTCCTATGTGGTGGTTCTTATATCGGCAATAATTGGGTCTTGACCGCGGCGCATTGCTTCGAAAATGCGAATTTCCCTGTAAGCGAGTACCGCGTGCGACTTGGTGTACGCGATTTGAGCAAGGATGAAGGCGTAAGCTTTCGGATCGATCAAGCCATTCGGCATTCGGGATATAATTCAACGTTAAAGCTCAATGATATCACCTTATTGCACTTTGTTGATGAGCGACTCTTGAAATGGGATCTAGGCCGCTATGGCATCGAGGCCATCGCCTTGCACGGCGATGTTGCATCTGGGCCATCCTTAACACCCAATCACTTGTTTACCGTCACCGGTTGGGGCCTCACCACCTATCGCGATAAGGATAGCTTCTCTCCCATACTCCAAAAGGTTCAATTACAACGGATGCCAACTGAAAGCTGCGCAGAGAAATTGGAGACCCCAGACCGTATCAATTCGACTGTTCTTTGCGCACGCGAGCCAGACCGGCAAATGCTGAATGATCGACCCGGGGAAGAGAGCCAAGATGCCTGTCAGGCCGATAGCGGCGGACCCATGACTATCGTCAATGCCCAAGGCACGCCGATACAAGTTGGGATTGTCAGTTGGGGCAGAGGGTGTGGATTTCGAGGCTTTCCAGGCGTCTATACGCGCGTTGCCATGCATATTGATTGGATCCGATCTGCCAAGCGCTTACCGGCCGAGCGCCGTTCGTACCCTTAAACAAAGCCAATATTGCTCACCAAGCGCTGATAGGCCGCATTGAGTTTGAGCTTGTCCAACAATGGGTCCGTAAACAGGTTCGCTAAACCCGCGTCCTTAACTTGATAGGCGCGTTCAAGCTGCGCGACGGCTCGATCCAATTCGCCCCACATCGCGAAGACTTGCGCCTGCTGATAGAGACCTGAATCCCCCGCCTCGCGAACAAGCTTTTCAAGATGGGCTTGCGCCTCGGCCTTCTTGCCCGCCAGATGATCTAGGATGGCAAGGCCCGGCAAGGCGAAAACCCGATTAGGCTCCGCCTCGAACGCCGTACGCGCTTCAGCCTGTCGATCCAGAAGCATGAGCGCAGTCCCCCGAAAACTGTGCGCAACACTCATTTTTGGGTTCATGCTCAAGGCGCGCTCAAAGAGTGGCAAAGCCTCACCATAACGCCGTGCCAAAAGCGCTATTGTGCCAGCTGAGCGATAAACTGTCGGATTGAGCGGGTCTAATGTCGTCGCGCGGGCAATGGTTGAAGCGGCTTCGTCAGCTCTGCCAGTTCGGGCGCAGAAAACGGCAAAGCCCGTCAGGACGTCACCATCGCCGCGGCCATAGTTTATCGATTGTTCGAAAATGGGTTTCGCCGCTTTAACGTCAAGACCCACATTGAACAGGCTAAACCCGAGCGCGGAATAGCCATCAGCAAAGTCGGGCGCGAGGGCGACGGCCTTCCTGCCGGCTGCAATCGCATCCAAGCGCATTTTTTCAGCAGCATTTGGGGAGACTGATTGGCCATAAAGGACCGAGAGCGTGCGCGATCGCCAAGCATGGGCGGCAGCGTAGTTCGGATCTAAGGCGAGGGCCGCGTCAAACTCAGACAAGGCGTCCAGATCGGTTTGGCCACCAAGTGCTGATTCGAATAAGGCGCGCCCTTTTAGCTTGTGCTCAAACGCGGCTACATTTTGTGTGCCACCAGGGCTGCTTCCTGATGCCTTTGTTGGTGGTGCTTTTTCGGAAGCCTGCCGCGCGACGCGATCAACCAAGGCTGTTGTAACAGATGCGGCAATTTCGCTTTGCACAGCAAACACATTGTCAATCGGGCGCTCAAACGTCTGCGTCCAAAGGCTAAAGCCCGTTTTGCCATCGATCAATTCCGCATTCACGCGGACGAGCGAATCGGCCTTGCGGGCATTGCCATCGAGCAGATAGGCGACGCCCAATTTGTCTGCCATTTCCTTGGCGGTTTGGGCCCGCTCCCTAAAGGTCGCGGATGAGGTTTGCGCGGCGACTTGAAGCGCTGAATTGCGCGCAAGTTCAGCACGTACCTCCGCTGAAAGCCCATCAGCGAAATAGTCTTGTTTGGGGTCCCCACTAAGATTGAGGAACGGTAAGACCGCGACGCGATTGTCTTCAGCTCCCTGAGAACCCATCGCGCCTCCTTGTTGGTCCTTGCGGTTCAACCACCAGATTAGCCCGGTGCCTAAAAGGCTGATTCCAGCAGCGCCGCCCCCAATCAACGTTCGCCGATTAAGGCTCTGCTTGGACTGCGTGGCCAAATAGATTTCCTGGATGCCGGGCTCTTCTCGGGATGGATTAGAGGCGGTGCCCTGGACCTCATGCGAGCGGTTGGTCAAATGCTGCCGTACATCGGCCAAAAATACCCGCCAAAGAGGATCGGTTCGATCACCTGCCCAATGGCTAAGTTCAGCCGTTTGGGTCAGCTCAAACATAATGGGCCGCTCGCAAGCCTCAATCATGGCGGGGACCAAGGTCTTCTGCCGATGCGCGACCGTGGCCTCGGCTCGGACCCATCGGGATGCTGCTGACTTCTTGGACCACAGAACGACGACGGCACCGGCCTCTCGCAGCGCTCGCTCCGTGACCTCATCATACGCTTCGCCGGCGCGGAGCGTGGTATCCCACCAAACCTGAAAGCCCTCAGCCGCGAAAGCATCGGCAAATAGCCGCGCTTTGGCTTGGTCCTCTCGGTTATAGGACAGGAAGATATCCGGCACGCACGTTCCCCATGCTGTAGCCTTCCTCTCTATAGAAAGGTGAGCAGGTCGTCGAGGCCTTAGACAAAATTCTCGATCAAGATCAAGCGATTTGCCAAAGGCGGCGACATTCGCTGTGCGTTTTAAGCACGCACCAAGTCTGACGCCGCATGAAGTTCTGCCTCATCGAGACCTAGCGCCGAAAGGGCAGCGGTAAGGATGCCGAGGCTATCGAGGCCAGCTTCAGCAATCATCGCATTGGGGCTAGCCTGATCTTGGAACCTGTCCGGCAGCGTCAAGGTGCGAATGCGCAAGCCAGCGTCCAGCGCACCTTCTTTTGCCAAGAAGTGGAGCACGAATGCACCAAAGCCACCCACAGCGCCCTCTTCGATTGTTAGTAAAACTTCATGCTCGCGCGCCAAACGACGGACTAAATCTTCGTCGATTGGCTTAGCAAAGCGGGCATCTGCCACCGTTGTCGACAGTCCCATAGCACTGAGGCGATCCGCCGCCCGTAACGTGTCCCCGAGCCTTGCCCCGAAAGATAGAAGCGCAACCTTCGTGCCTTCGCGCAAGATTCGGCCTTTGCCAATTTCCAATGGCGCAGGATCGGCCGGCATATCCAGACCCAAAGCTTCGCCCCGGGGATAGCGAACCCCGCTGGGGCCTTCGTCATAAGCAGCACAGGTCGCAACCATGCGCGCGAGTTCAACTTCATCTGCCGCACCCATGAGCACAAAGCCAGGGAGCGCACCTAAAAAGCCGATATCAAAAGAGCCCGCATGGGTCGCACCATCCGCCCCGACAAGGCCAGCGCGGTCGATTGCAAAGCGGACAGGCAACTTCTGGATCGCCACGTCATGGACCACTTGATCATAGCCGCGCTGGAGAAAGGTGGAATAGATTGCGGCAAATGGCTTCATACCATCGGCAGCGAGGCCAGCAGCAAAGGTGACGGCGTGCTGTTCTGCAATTCCAACATCGAACATGCGATCCGGGAAAGCCGCTTCAAACACGTCTAGGCCCGTCCCAGTTGGCATAGCGGCCGTGATAGCTACGACACGGGAATCCTTGCGCGCTTCATGCACCAAGGAATCGCCAAATACCTTGGTATAGGTTGGCGGACCGACTGGGGCCTTTTGCTGTTCGCCGGTGATGACATTGAATTTCGAAACACCGTGATACTTATCAGCCGCACTTTCAGCCGGCGCATAGCCTTTGCCCTTTTGAGTACGGACATGAATTAAAACCGGCTTATGGTCGATGTCGCTGGCATTGCGTAAAATCGGCACCAATGTATCCAGATCGTGACCATCAACGACGCCAATGTAGTGGAAGCCCAGCTCTTCAAAGAAGGTTCCACCTTGAACCATGCCACGGGCGTATTCATCGGCCTTACGCGCCGCATCCGCCAGCGGCAAAGGCCAGACTTCAATCATCTTTTTCGCAGCTTTGCGCAGCGACAGAAACGATCGGCCAGAGAGAAGGCGCGCAAAGTAATTGCTCATCGCGCCAACGGGCGGCGCGATCGACATATCATTATCGTTCAAAATGACGATGAGACGCTTCGTGGAAGACGCGGCAATATTCATCGCCTCATAGGCCATGCCAGCAGTCATGGATCCGTCGCCAATTACCGCGATGACATGGTTGTTGTCACCCTTCAGATCGCGCGCGACACAAAATCCAAGCGCGGCCGAAATGGATGTCGCGGCATGGGCCGCGCCAAATGGGTCGTAAGCACTTTCAGAGCGCTTGGTAAAACCGGACAGGCCATTGGCTTGGCGCAGTGTGCGAATACGGTCGCGACGACCGGTTAGAATCTTATGGGGATAGGCCTGATGTCCCACATCCCAGATCAAGATATCGTTTGGTGTATCAAAAACATGGTGCAAAGCCACTGTCAGCTCTACCACGCCCAAGCCAGCGCCAAGGTGACCACCAGTGACCGACACCGCATCAATCATGGTGTCGCGTACTTCACCCGCCAATTGGGTCAGCTGTTCTCGCTCGAGGAACCGCATATCTGCCGGGGTGTGGATTCTATCCAAGAGCGGGGTTTCGCGCATGGCCTGCTTCCTTCTAAGGCGAGAGTTGCGTTTTAAGTTTTGCGAGGGCAACCAAATAGGTTGGGTCCAAAAGTCAGGGCCTTGTCGCGAGCCCCGCTTGTGGATGAGAGGCAATTGGGGCCAATGCACAAACATTGACCCCAATCAGACGTGTTCGCTTAGCGAGGTGGGGCGTAATGATGGACTTCAGCCCAGCCATACCAGTCGCTGACGACAGTCCCGGTCAACAGGATGCCAATGCCACCAGTTAGGGTGGTCAGAACAGCGAACCACCAGGCCCAGCGGTGGATGGATTCCATGGAGGCATTGAAGCCCATGGTCCAGCGCCAGAACAAAGCTGCCCGTTCAGAAGCCGTACCGCGATCGGTGATCTGCTCAATCTCGCGCTCGCCACCATAACGGCTGACGGCAAGAATGGTCGCACCATGCATCGCGAACAAGAGAGCCGACCCATAAAGGAAGACGATCGAGAGGCAGTGGAACGGATTGTAGAACAGATTGCCATAGGTGATGGAGAAAGCCCCGGTCCAATCCAAATGGGAGAAGATCCCATAAGGTACCGCTTCACTCCAGCTGCCCATGAGCATAGGACGAATGAAGCCCAGCACGAGGAACAACCAAATCGCGGAGGCAAAAGCCCAAGCAACATGGGTGCCCAGACCGAGCGCCTTGGCACGATTATACGTGCGAACCCACCATAGCACCACCGACACCGTGAAGAAGAAGCCCGTAATAACGAACCAGCCCCCTTGATCAAGCGGTGGCAGAATATTGAAACCCTGTTCCGGTGGCGGAGGGTTCAAGGAAAGCCATGGCAATTGGCGAATGAACTCCACGATGTTGTAATCCACCGAGGCGAACATGTTCATGCCGATGATGAAAAAGGCAAGTAAACCAAAGCTCAGCGATGCCGTACCTGTCCAACCCAAATAGATTGGTCCCAATTGGGCGTTGCCGATCTTGCCTAGCAAGCGCGAGATGCCGATAAAGCCTTCGCCGTCGCGCTCCAAACTGCCCTTTGGCAAAGGAACGCCAAGTTCTGCAGGTCCTCGGACCTGGACTTGTGTAAAGATGTTTTGATAGCCAGCCATTTTGCGTGCTCCTGCCTATTAGCCCCAAATTGGGAGTTTAAGCCACATATCCCACCACTCAGGCCAACCGAGTGACCAGAGAGGACCGCTGATGACGATACACACCGCACTCCAGAAGGCCGCCGAAATTGCCAAAAACAGGCCAAGACGGTGGATTCCAAGGGTACCGATGGAGTAGCCAAGAATATCGCGGAAGAACGTGTCTTCATGTTCCGGGGTTTTAACCACCTCGCCTTGACCAGGGTTGGTCGCGGACAGGATGAGGGAGCCATGCAACGCCAATGCGAACGTATTCACAAAGAAGAAAGTGACCGCCACCATGTGGACCGGATTGTAGTGGAAATTGATATATTTGTATCCGGTGTTTGAAACCCAATCCAAGTGCGTGAAGATGCCATAAGGGAAGGCATTGCTCCAGGATCCCATGAGAACCGGGCGGATAACCTGCAAGGTGACATAGGCGAGGATCGCAAAGCCAAAGGCAAATGGTACATGAAGCCCCATGCCAAGCTTTCGGGCGATTTCAACTTCGCGCAATGCCCAAGAGGAAAATGCACCAACCGCGCAAATTGTAATAACTTGCCACAGACCACCTTGTTTCATCGGTGCCAGGCCCAGTCCATAACTCTCAGCGGGCGGTCGAATGTCGATCAGCCACACATTCCAAGTCGGGCCTATGGCTGCGCCATAAAGGATCAAAGCGGTGCCCAGCGCCGAGAAGAAAATCGCGGTCACCCCGAAGAACCCTACGTAGAAAGGCCCCACCCAAAAGTCGAAGAGGTCGCCGCCAACCAGCGTCCCACCTCGAACACGATATTTGCGTTCAAAACTCAGCAAGGCCATGATTTGCGTCCTCCCTTGCTCGCTGAAATCAACACGTCAGCGAATTCGTGCATAAAGTGACAGTGGGAGCAGACGACCTTGATTGTCGGTCGTCTGCACCTACCAACGCGTGCGAACGGCGAGGCCCGCAAGCGCATTTTTGGACAGCTCAGCCGTGAGACGAAGCTGAGTTCTGCAAGTCGGCAGCCGGTGCCGCTGCAGCAGGCGGCTCATTAACTTCAAGGAAGTTGTACCGTGTTGTGCTGAGCATCAGGAAATGCATGAGCATAACCATGGTAGCCATAACAGTCATAAGTGCCACCAACAGGCGACGTGGATCAAATAGAAGCCAAATGCGATACATGATCTATCTCCCTTCCTAGAACCACGGACGCCACATCCAGATTAGGATGTGGGCGACAAATGAGAGCGCGAAGAACGCAGCAAAACCACCCATGAAGATACGATGGAATTCCTTCGCTTCATTGCTGGTCAGACCGCTCAACGAGCCTGAGTTTGAGTCATTAGCCATTAATTACCCTCCATATGTTGGAACGGCTATTGCTGTGGTGAGCCCCCACAACTGGGCCAGTCGCGTCGCGGAACGACGCGGCGGCTTGGAAGGCTCGCGCAAGGCGGGCCAAAAAGATTATCCCACGAGCTGAAGCCCGGGAGAAAATTTCTGAAGAGGGGGAGATGGATGCATACATGATCCGACCTCACGCCATCTCTTGCTGGGTGCGCTTCACGCGCTCCAGAATAACGGTGGTTTCGCCCGCAAGCCGGGCTGCCCGTTCTGCGCTATCGCGGAGGCGCTTGGCCGCAGAGATGCGGACCAGAACGGGTTGCTTATCAACAATGGCATCGAGGGCAGCCTTGGCATCATCATCCCATGACAATTCGACATGACGCCGCACTGGCGTGGCCTCAACCTTATCCATTTGTCCGGCGAGGGGCAGGATGTGGAACAAAGCGTCGAACAACGCATTACACACTTCTTGGATCAGATAGGTCGCGCCGGAATAGCCCATGAAAGGCGTGCCGGTGTGGCGGCGAATAATGGCGCCGGGGAAGCTGGCTGGAATGAAGCAAGCCCGCGAGCCAAGCTCTGCCATGTACATCCGCTCATTCACGCTGCCGAACAAGATCAGGGGCGGACTGGTCTTTAAAGCCTCCAGAACCGCTTGATTGTCTGGCTTGACGCCTGCGCGTCTACCGAACGAAAAGGTGCAAGGCAGACCCATATCGGTCTCAAGGAAGTTGCGAACGCCACGGGCATAGGTCTCGTTTGCCACGATGGCGAAGCTTGCCGTGCCAAAAAAGTCTTGCGTGACGGAGCGCCACAAATCCCAAATTGGCTTGATCGTGGTGTGCTTTTCCTTAGCGATGAATGGCTCTGGATCCAGGCCCGTGATTTCGCCGAGTTTGCGCAAGAATAAAGTCGTGGATTCAAGGCCAATCGGGGCCTGCAAGTAGGGACGTTCGAGCGTTTCACAAAGATTGCGGCCAAATTCCCGGTACATGCAGACATTGACTTCGGCTTCTGCCAGTCGCTTCACATCGGCCAGATGCGAGCCTAGCGGGAAGACCATACCGACTTCGGCACCGATGCCTTCGATCAAACGCCGGATCTCGGCGAGGTCAGACGGCAAATTGAACATGCCATAGGCCGGACCAATGATATTGACCTTGGGCTTAGCGCCTTCTTTGCGTGGCTTAAGCTTTGGCACTTTCTTGGTACCAAAATTCGTCCAGAGCCAGGTCAACGCACGGTCTGCACTCTGCCACTGATCTTCATCGATCGTGCGCGGCAGGAAGCGCTGAATATTGGTGCCTTCAGGCGTCACGCCGCCACCGATCATTTCGGCGATGGAACCCGTCACAACCACCGCCGGCAAATGCGGGTCGAGTGCTTTCCAAGCCCGCTTCATCGCGGCCTCAGTGCCGGTTTGGCCCAGCTCTTCCTCGCCCAAACCCGTTACGACGATGGGTAGTTCGTGCGGTGGCAAAGCGTCGGTGTAATGCAAGACCGAGGTCACGGGCAGGTTTTCACACCCGACCGGTCCATCGATAATGACTTGCAGGCCCTTGATGGCGGTAAAGGCATAGACGGCCCCCCAATAGCCACCGGCACGGTCGTGATCGAGCACTAAGGTCATGTTCCCACGGCCTCCTCTGCTGCGCGCGAAGCGGCTAAGGCTTTGGCGTATTTGGCTTTGAACTCTGGGCGTTCGACTGGGGTATCTTCCCAGACACCTGCTGTGTCGTGAGAGCCAACGCCGTCAAAGAAGGCAGTCATCTTCTCAAACCGAGCGCGATTGGCCAAAGCGGCATTGATGACCGTTGCCAGTGAACCGGCACCAGCTGGCCCCATCAAAGGCCGAGCGGAAATCAGATTCGTGAAGTAAAGTGCGGGGATCGATAATTGCTTGGCATGCTGCACCACAGGTGTTGTGCCGATGGCCAAGTCTGGCCGAATAGCGTCAACAGCCGCAATGTCTTGCTCCAACGAAGCGCGATATTGAACCAGAACGCCTTTGCTTTCGAGCCATTCCCGATCAGGTTCTGACCAAGGTGTGCGCGGGCAGGCCGTGCCGACATAGGCAACTTCAGCCCCGCTCTCGATCAAGAGGCGAGCGACCAAAAGTTCGGAGCCTTCATAGCCCGATACGGTGAGGCGACCCTTGATTGGGGCCGTCAATAAGGCGGCCTTGATCGCTGGTAGGAAGCGGTTCTTAGCGAAGTCGACTTTGGCCTGCGCGATACCGCAGGCTTCGCCGATAGCATCGAGCCAAGCAGCTGTGCCGTCGCGACCAACAGGGGCAGAGCCAACGATCTTGCGACCTGCCGTCTGAAACTCTCTGACACTTGCGGTATAGAATGGGTGGATCGCCGCAACAGCCGCGCAATCGAGTGCCGCATAAAGCTCTCGCCACTCACGCGTTGGTACAACCGGCCCAGCTGCCAAGCCCAAAGGCTCTAGCATCATGCCGATGCCAACAGGATCTGCCGGGAACATCTCGCCCAGAAGCGTAATAGTTGGCCGATCTTTCGACAGGTTTTGTGGCGCCTGAACGGGTCCGGCCTCTGCTTCAGTTCGGGCATAGCGCAACATGGCCCCTGCCAGAACGTCCTTGGCCTCTGCGTGGGTTGGAATACCAAAGCCTGGCACATCAATGCCAATGATGCGAACACCATTGATCTCTTTTGGTAAAAGCTGCAGCGGTACACCTGAAGCGGTCGGGACGCACAAATTGGTCACGACAATGGTGTCGTAGAGTGCGGGGTCAGCAAGCTCAAACACCGCATCGCGAATGTCCTCAAACAGCTTACCCGTGACCAGTGTCTCTGAGCTGAATGGCACATAACCGACGCTACGGCGCGCGCCATAGAAGTGCGAAGTAAAGGTCAGGCCATAGACGCAACAGGCCGAACCCGACAGGACCGTCGCCGTACGCCGCATGCGAAGACCAACGCGCAAGGACCCGAATGCAGGACACATGCTTTGTGGTTGGTCGTGCGGACCTTTTGGATAATCGACGGCGTACAGATCCAGAATTTCAGACTTACCCGCTGCCTTAGCAGCCGCGGCCATAGTTTCTGCACCTGCATGGCATCCTTGCCCTGCTTGTTCTGAGGAAGCAGGCACATCATCCAGCGGCGGTTGGAAGGGAGCGTGATAGTCGGTCATCGCTGGTTACACCGTGTCATAAACCACCTCCAGCGTTGGCTTCTCAGCGAACACGCCACCGCGCATGTCGGCTTGGGTAGCCGGGCGCAGCACGAAGTCGCCACCAGTCTGGTCGGGTGAAAACAGGCCTAACAGGCCATCTTGGGTTAGAGGTGTTGGGCGGACAGGCGGGGCCGAGGCCACGTTCAAGGCCAGCTCCTCAAACAGAGGGCCCCATGTGTCACCTGGTGTACCAATGATCTGATAGTTTGCGGATTTCCGGCGAATATCTTCATCAGCTGGAATAGCCGATAGAACTGGAATGCCGACGGCCTTAGCAAAGGCTTGCGCTTCACCCGTGCCGTCATCCTTATTGATCAGCATGCCGGCTACGCCGACATTGCCACCCAGTTTGCGGAAATACTCCACCGCCGAGCAGACGTTATTGGCGACGTAGAGCGACTGCAGGTCGTTCGAGCCAACCACGATCACTTTCTGACACATGTCGCGGGCGATCGGCAGGCCAAAGCCGCCACACACCACGTCGCCCAAGAAGTCGAGGAGGACATAGTCAAAGCCCCAATCATGGAAGCCGAGCTTCTCGAGCAACTCAAACCCATGGATAATGCCGCGACCGCCACAGCCGCGCCCAACTTCGGGGCCGCCCAATTCCATGGCGAACACGCCATCGCGGACAAAGCAGACATCCTCGATGCGGACTTCTTCACCCGCGAGCTTTTTCTTCGCCGAGGTTTCGATGATGGTGGGGCAGGACTTGCCGCCAAACAAAAGCGATGTGGTGTCCGATTTTGGATCGCATCCGATGAGAAGGACGCGCTTACCTTGTTGCGCCATCATATAGCTGAGGTTGGACAGGGCAAAGCTCTTGCCACTGCCGCCCTTGCCATAAATTGCGATAACTTGGGTTTCTTTGGTAACTTCCCCGGTGTGAACGGGATCAGGCTCTTGCGAGGCCTCTTCTACCAGAGCACGTCTATCCAACAGCGTAACGGTCATGCGCAACCTCTCCAGTCCAAGATCATTTTGAGACAAGCAGCATCGGAAAATGCTGTCCTGTAGGCACCGGCGGCACCTTCGGCTTCGGTTTCGTGGGTGATGAGTCCGTCGAGCGAGAGACGTCCATCATCAATGAGCTCTAGCGTCGCGGCCAAGTCGGCCGGGGTCCATTCTGCAGCGATGCGAATACGCGCCTCACGCATGAAAGCGGGCGGGAAAGCAAAGCTGATTGGCTGGTCATAAAAGCCCGCCAAAACAATCTCGCCGCCGCGGGCCAAACGCCCAATCCAGCTGTCGATTAAGGTGCCTGCACCACTGGCGTCGAGAATGACGCGATAGTCGCGACGGTCATCGTCAGAAGGGTCACAGACGCCATAGCCAATAGCGCCATCGCGCCGATCCGGATTGGTTTCCCAGACCACGGGTGCGGGATAGCCCTCAGCCACAACGATGCGGGCCAATAGTCGGCCCAAGACGCCATGGCCGATGATCAATTCGGGTGGCAGCGCGCCGTCGGCAATGGCGTGGCGGGCTGTTGCCGCCAAAGCGATCAGGACGCCACGGCTGGCCAAGGATTCTTGAATAGGAATAACCCGCGCGCTGGGCGCGATCAGGCGTTGCGCTGCGCCCCCGAACAGGCCGCGGGCGCCGATGAAGCCAGTAGAGCCCGGAATGAAGACCGTCTGCCCAATGCGATCTTTTGCGTCTTCGCCAGCGTCCACTACGCGGCCAACTGATTCATAACCTGGCACAAGCGGATAACCCATGCCCGGAAATGGCGGCATCCGCCCACTCCACAACAAGCGTTCTGTGCCCGTACTAATGCCGCTGAACTCGACATCCACAATGACGTCGTCACGGCCAGCATCCTTAAGCTCAAGCGTTTTCAGCGAGAGTTTTTCAGGTGCCTCCAGAACAACGGCCAAAGTTTCCATGCCAACATTTCCCTCGTGAATGCAGTATCCGCACCCACTCATCCAGAGTGTCACCTTAATTGGACGATTATAGATGTCAATTGAAACTGACGCGAAATCGTTACGATCACTGAGGGAAAGTTTTTTGGCGAAAAAGCCGTAAAAACGGGGCTTTCGGCTGGATTCGCCTATGGATGGGCGATTAGGACACGGACGAGCATGGGTGTTCTGGTCGGTTTGTTCACGATGCGGCTAAAGCCAGCTGCTTGTGCCATGGCGCTAATTTCGGCTGGCGTGCGGGCTCTGCCACGGCCCATCGCCATCAAATAGAAGCCGAAATAGGCCTCGGCCATCGGGTCGCGATCAGGGAATCCAGACATAGGTTCGGCAATCATCAAGACGCCATTGGCAGGCAAGGCAGCGTGGGCAGCGCGCAACAGCTTCATCACCGTCGCATCATCATGATCGTGCAGAATGCGGACGAGCGAGATGATATCGGCCCCCGGCGGCAACACGCCATCGAGGAAATTACCGCCTAGCGCTTGCGCCCTCTGCGCCAAAGGACCAGCCGCAAACGCTGCGCGGGCCCGGTCAGCGACCGCGGGCAGGTCAAAAACCCGCACATTTAAGTGTGGTGCATGGTTTGCCGCCGCCGAGGCAAACGCCCCTTCACCACCGCCAACATCCATTAAGACCCGATGTTGGCCCAACGAATAAGCATCGAGAATGTCGCTGGCAATCATCGGCTGGGTTGCGCCCATCAAGGCCGAATAGGGCGAGATGGCTTCGGCTTGAGTCTGATCGGGCCGATCATAAGCGGCATAAGGCCAGAAGGAAGCCAATTGCCCCTGCCCGCCACCGTGCTTCAAGAGTGCAACTGGGTCTGCGAGATCGGCATAGAAGAGCGAATGGTGGCGGATCATATCGCCCAGCCCGGCATTGCCGAGAAGGGCTGCGCCCTGCATGCCCAGTGCGTACCGATCTGCACCCGCCAACTCCACCAGATCGAGGGATTGGGCCGCTGTCAGAAGACGCGCAGCAGACTCCAGCGGCAGATCCATCGCTTCTGCCAAAGCTTGCGTAGTCTTGGGGCCGTCTGCCAGAAGTTCCGGCAAGCGCAATTGTACGCAGGCCAATAAAACTTGAGAATAAACAAAGCCAGCCACAAGGCCGAACAAGCGGTCTGCGCTGTGATGCGCTATCGGTCGGGTTAGAAAAAAGCCGGCAGCCCAACGCTGAAAGCTTGGACTAGAAACCAAGCGATTGCGCCATGCTGTCCAAGCATCCAGCCAGGAACGCGGTATCATGGATGTCTAGGCAGCGCTGCGGGCAAGTTGCTTTGGCACAAGGCGCGTCGCCTGAACCCGCACGGTTTCGCGCAAGGCCTTGGCCCCGGCACAGTCTGGAATGGATTGCGCCGCGCGGTCCAAATGCGATTCCAACAGGGCAACCGCACCTTGCACGCCGAGTGAGGTCACCGCACTTGGCCGTTGTAGCGCGTGGTCGCGGCCGCTGGTCTTGCCGGATTCTTCGCAATCACCCAAAGCATCCAACAGATCGTCAGCGACTTGATAGGCCGCCCCCAAACCTTCGCCCAAGGCACGCCAAGGTGTGGGATCAGCGCCCGCAGCCAAAGCGCCTGCAGTGGTTGCCGCTACAAACAGCGCTCCTGTTTTGGCCTGATGATAGGCATCCACTGGGGCAGAAGTCTCACACTCCCAGGCTTGGCCTGCGACAATGCCATATGGCGCGCCTACACCGCGTGCAATGCAGGAAATCAAGCCCGGCAAGCGAGCGGGGTCTTGCGCCCCAGCCCGCGCTAATACTTCAAACGCCATCACGATTAGGGCGTCACCGGTTAGAAGCGCCAAAGGCACACCAAACTTTGCATGTACCGTTGGCTTACCACGTCGCAGATCTGCATCGTCGAAGCACGGCAAGTCGTCGTGAACCAAAGAAGCGCAATGCAAAAGCTCAATCGAAGCAGCCGCCGCATCGGCCAAGTCCGGATTGGCCCCACCGCATGCGGCAGAGACAGCTAAACAGAGTTGCGGGCGCACCCGCGCCCCGCCCGGGAAGACCGCATACCGCAGAGCAGCAGCCAATCCGGGCGCTGCATCATCCGCTTGCGCCATGGCTACAGCGGCTTCCAATGCCCGCTCAATCCGTGCTGTATGCGACATATCTCGCTCTCCAACCTCAATCTGTCATACGATTTGGACACATGTTAGCGTCTAGGTCAATTGACTTTTTAACGGTTTTGCATGGAACTGACGTCTCAATGGTGCAGCTTTCTTCCGATCAGAGCCTCAAAGGTCCAAATTTCACCGCCCCGGTGGGTGGCGATGGGGGCTATATTTGGTGGTATCTGGATGCGGTAAGCGACGATGGCAAGTATGGGATAACCCTGATTGCCTTCATCGGCAGCGTGTTTTCCCCTTATTATGCTTGGTCTGGCTGGAAGAATCCGTTCGACCATTGCGCGATCAATGTGGCCCTCTACCGGTTAGACGGGGCGGGTGGACGATGGGCCATGACCGAACGGCGGGCAGATCAATTAGATCGCAGTGCGCACCATTTTGCGGTTGGGCCGAGTTCTCTGCATTATACGGGAAGTGAATTAGTGGCGGATATCTTTGAAGTCTGCGTGCCGATTCCCTCTCGTCTGAAAGGCCGCATCCGCCTGATCCCCGAGGTAGAAACAGGGGCTAGTTTTGATCTCGACTTGAATGGTCGACACAAGTGGCGACCCTTAGCACCCCGGTCACGGGTAGAGCTTTCTTTCGATAGCCCAAGTCTGTCTTGGTCGGGTGACGGCTATTTCGATACCAATTCCGGGCAAGAGCCTTTGGAGCGGGCCTTTCAAGATTGGCATTGGGGGCGCGCGCATCGCGGGAACGACTTACGGCTCTTCTATGATGTCACCAATCGATCTGGACCACGGCGTGCGACGTTTTTGAAAGTTAGCCATGACGGCAGCGTTTCGGAAACAGCGCCGACCCCGCAGAAGCACTTAGACAAAACCTTTTGGGGGATTGACCGCGAAGCTTGGTCGGATGGGCCTGATCCTGCCCGCGTGATTAAAACGCTTGAGGATGCACCTTTTTATGCGCGTTCTGCTTTAGAGAGCGAGCTAGAAGGCGAAAAGGTTTTGATGATGCACGAAACCTTGAATCTGGATCGGCTTAAGATGCCGGTCGTGCGCGCAATGCTACCCTTCCGGATGCCCCGACGCATTTTTTAAAGACGCTTTTTCTAACTTCGCATTTTTTAAGGACGCTTTTTCCTGTTCGGCCTGCTTCTTTGCCTCTTCTGCTGCGATCCTTTTCG